>JAYVAE010000025.1:0-28037 GCA_043751115.1 bacterium
CTTTAGCTAAACAGCTTCGCTGTTTAGCGTGTTTTGATTACAAAACACGACTCGCTACATCCCCGGGCTGACGCCACGGGGTATTTACGCGTTAATAAATTTAATAACAAAATGTAAAGTAATTTTTAAACTGTTGTCTTCATAGTAAGTGATACTTAATGTAAAGCCGGCTATACATTTTATGGATTACCGCGGATAATGAAAATGGCGTGACTACCTCGTACCATAAGCTTAGAAAAATAATCAAATCTATTATTACTGACACTTTGAGGCTTATACGTATTATTTGCTTTTGATACCCAGGAGGGGGTATACTCTTCTTATGTTAGAAAAAGATAAGTCTAAACTCTTACAAAGACTCAGAATAATTGAAGGTCAAGTAAAGGGTGTGCGCGAAATGGTAGAACAGAGTACCTATTGTATTGACGTCATAACGCAAACATCAGCCATAAAGCAAGCCTTAACCACTGTCGAAGACATGCTTCTCGAGAAGCATTTAGAAACTTGTTTTGAAAGTCAGATAAAAAGTGGTCAGAAAGAAAGGGTTAAAAGCGAAATACTTAAAGTTTATAAATTAAAACGCAAGTAATATTAATAGTATGAAGAATCAAAAACAAATATGTGAACTTTGTAGCATGAAATCTGTATATTATCAAAAAGATAGTAGTGGGGTGATGCATTATTTCTGTCAGCATCATATGACGACATCACCTAAACCAATTGAAAAAACCATGACACTTGTAGCAAGAAATAAATACAAGGAGCTTTCTCCACTTCTTTATATATTTCTCATAATACTTGCCTTGTCATCCGTGCGGCAAATAGCGGTAGAAATAAATCCAATACTATTTATGATGGATTTTATGGGAATTTTCTTTATGGTATTTGGGCTACTTAAGCTGGTTGATGTAAAAGGGTTTGTGGATGGATTCAGAGACTATGACTTTATAGCTTCAAAATGGAGAGTTTACGGTTACAGTTATCCATTCATAGAAATAGCTCTTGGGGCACTTTATCTGCTCGGCTATATGTTTTTGTGGCAAAATATTCTTGTTATTTTCTTAACATCTATAGGTATTTACACTGCTTATAAATCTATAAAGGATGAAAATGGGGTACGCTGTGTTTGCTTAGGTACTCTCTTTGATATACCAATGACCTGGGTTACTTTCTTTGAAAACACTCTCATGCTCCTCATGGTTATTTTTATGATTATCATGTGATACTCATAAAATTATAAAAATTATGGAAATTACTACTTAAAAAATATGAAAAAAAATACAATTTTTGGTGTTGCAATTGTTTCAATTCTTCTTGGACTATTTATCGGTTATGCAATTTGGGGAAATGAGGGAATGGGGAGTAGTATGAATATGAAAATGTCATCAAATGAAGGAGGTCATATGATGCCAGACGGAACAATGATGGGTAGCAGTATGAAAGCGGGCAACATGACAATGGGTAGTATGATGGACGATATGATGGCGAATTTAAAAGGCAAAACAGGGGATGACTTTGACAAAGCTTTTCTTTCTGAAATGATCATGCATCATGAAGGTGCGGTAGTTATGGCAAAAGCTGTACTAACTTCGTCAAACCGACCAGAACTAAAAAAGCTAGCAAATGAAATTATTGGAGCGCAAAATAATGAAATTGGTCAAATGCAAACATGGTACAAAATGTGGTTTGCCACTGAATTAAAATAATCTATAAATTGACTAGCGCTACTGTTGACATAGAGACTATGTATGTTAAATGAATTAATAAACATGAAAAATATTCTTATGAGTAAAAGAAAGATAAAACTATTTGGCTATATTGCTTTTTTTGCTTTTTCTTTTGCATGGATAACATGTAACTCACATACAGACTTTTTTTCTCCAGTCTCTAGTCCAATTACTCACCATGAAGAATCATCAGCTATGTACAATGAGTCCTGCATAGATCACACTCAAGTTTTTTCGAGAAACCAAGGAATTGATTATCATAGTGATTTTAGTTACGTACTCACAACGACAAATTATCTAGATTTTTCCTCAAATAAAACTTGGCAAGGGGTGAACTCTCTACATGTTGCTGAAGTAGATACGGAACAAAGATTATTTATACAAAATAAAGTACTGCGGATATAAAATAATTAGCTTTAACTTACTAATTACTTTTAACAACACGATACTTACATGAACAAACAAATTATTATCGGAGTTATGGCTGTAATCCTTATTGGAGGAGGCGCTTACTACTTCACATCTTCAAAAACAAATGTTGTTTCTGATGGTCATATGGAAGGTAATTCAACTGTTGACGAATCTAAACCTCACGCTCATTAATCCCATACTATATGAAAGAAAAAATCTCTTCAATCAAAAAGATATCTTTTGAGATAGTGAGCGGATTACAAAAAAATCAAAAGATATCTCTTCTAATTGGTACACTTTTTATCGCAGGGAGTATTGGCGTGCTTGTCTACGCTGCACCAGGACACGACACGCCGAAACCTGTCGCAATACAGCAATCTGAGCAATTTATGGTGCGTAAAGTTGGTGACGTAGACGCGGACGCTATCTCTCAAGAAGGGTTAAGTAGTTTTTACGGTGAAATAGTTTCAAAAGATATTGCTTCAATTCATGCGTCGCGTGATGGTGTTATTAGTTCATGGAATGTATCTGTTGGAGATGTAGTTTCTTCGGGTGAAGTTTTGGGCTACGTTACCATAACAGGCGTATCCGCGGAACAGCAGATGCAGTTAGCCCAGCAACAAGCGAGTGTACTTAAAGCAAAACTTGACCTTGACACGGTAAATACAATCGCAGCGGAGACAGAATCTGTTTTTGGAAGAATCTCAGGATCATTACGATCTGTTGCTGACAAACAAAAAGCTATCTATGACGGCACAAACGGCAGCGTTACTAGAGCGTACGCAACCGAGCTCCAAGCAATACAGACTCGTCAAGTATCACTAGAAAATAAATTGCAGGACTTCTCTAACACTGCGCTTAATGAAATATATCCATTAATTAGCCAGTATGGGCAGTCCCCATTTAATTCTGGTTACACTGAGACTTCCCTTAACACTGATTTTGGGAATCGAAATAGTAGTTTAAGAAACATCTACGCAACACTTATAAAGCAATTTGCTACCAAAGTAACGAGTAGAACTGTGACTGATCAAGATATACGGAACTTCCTTAACGAAACAACTGACATTATAGAAGCAACTCTACCTACTGTATCAATTAACACAGAAAAAATTACCACTTCGATAAAAGATCTACAAACTGAACTAAGAAATATATCAAACGATCTATCTCAGGCAACAATTGATAAAACTACAAAGGAAAGAGAAAGGAGTCAGCTTGAGGTTGAGCTTTTAAGAAGCCTGTCCGGATTTGAGAATGATTTGAGTTTGAAAAAACTCGAACAACTGTCCGCTAGTGAGAGAGCAAAGAATGAAGCCAAGGCCGCAGAGTTACTAGCTCAAAGGCTGTCTGTAAATGCGGGTGGAATAGTTCCCATTTTGGCTTCAAAAAGTGGAATAGTCGCATCTGTAGAAAAAAATGTTGGAGATTATGTATCAGTTTCAGATAAGATAGGTCTTATCTCTAAACAGAATCCTGTAAAAATAGTTCGCTTCACTATCCCTTCCTCATGGAAAGACATCAAGAAAGGTGATGCTCTTTCTCTTATCTGGAAGGCAGACTTTAAACCGGGAAGCGCGGTTATCACAGGTATTAGTCCGATTCTCAATGAGAATGGTGGACACCAAGCTGAAGCAGTTCTTTCTAAAGACACTGTTTTTCCAGTTGGATCCTCAGTGAGGCTTATTCCTGAAAATTCAAAGAAAAGAGTTTTTGTTAACTCTAAAGCAATAGTATTTGATAACCTTAAACCATTTGTTTGGATTGTTACAGAAAGTGAAACAATAAGAAAACAGGAGATTGTTCCAGGTCGTCAGCTCGGTGAATATGTAGAAGTTTTAAGCGGACTTGAAATCGGATATGGGTACTTAGTGATTTTAGATCCATCAGTAAGTTTAGAAAATGGGGAAAATATTTCTGAAATTATAAAAACCCCTCTTGTTACGACAAAGGCAACTATTCAAGATGAAAGTGTCCCCCATGAGCATTAACATATATGTTCAAAAAAATTGTAACGTGGTCAACAATCAATAGAAGTAAGACGCTATTTCTCGCAGTCTTATTGACTGTTATAGGTATCTTTGCAGGGATAAATATGGAAGTAGATGTACTTCCAAATATCAACAAGCCTACAGTAGTAGTTTTAGCTGAAGCCGATGGTTTTGCCCCCGAAGAAGTCGAGAAGGCGGTCTTGATACCATTAGAAAATGCGATCCTTGGAACTGTCGATGTCGAACGAGTTAGAGGGACAGCCTCTTTTGCACTTGCCATCGTAAATATTGAATTTCCTTTTGGAAGCGATATTTACAAAAATAGACAGCTCGTACAAGAGAGGATTTCTAGCGTACAGATGCCAGCAAATGTACGAGTGTCCCTTGGGCCAGTGAGCTCTGTGATGGGTGAAATAATGTGGGCAGGAGTTAAGGGTGGAAAAAACCTAAGCCAATCCGAGCTTCGTACCTATGTAGACTTTACCATGAGAACAAATCTTCTCAAGATAAAAGGCATTTCAGATGTCATTGTCATGGGTGGAGACATTTTAGAATGGCAAGTTAGGTTAAATGCCGACGCATTAGCAAGGCACAAAATTACACAAGAAGAAGTCAATGAGATATTAAGGAGAAACCTACAAAATTCTTCTGGTGGAATTTTGTCTGAGCGGAAAAAGGAATATCCTATTCGTGTTTTTGTTGCACCTAAAGAGATTGAAGAACTTGCTGAGATAACTATCCGCACTGAAGATGGAGTTGTAAGAATGGGTGAGTTAGCTTCCTTTGTAAAGGGGGCGAGTGTGGTGCGAGGTAGCGCATCAGTAGATGGTGAACAAGGAATTATTCTTCGAATATTTAAGCAACCGAATGCTGAAACGCTCAAGGTGAGTAAAGAAATTGATGCCTTGTTTGCTGATCTACAAAAGACAGCACCGACTGGTGTCGTATTGCGTTCCGATTTGTTTAGGCAGGAGTGGTTCATTTCCGCAGGTCTTATCAACGTAGAAAAAGCATTAGTTGAAGCACTTCTTATTGTCGCACTCATCATATTTTTCTTCTTAATCAAGTGGAGACCCACTCTTATCACTCTTTTAGCTATTCCAACATCAATCGCAGTGACGGCAATAATATTTTACTTGCTAGGCCTATCTGTTAACGTGATGACTCTTGGAGGAATCGCTGTTGCGATTGGAGAACTAGTGGACGACGCAATTGTAAGTGTTGAAAATATTATAAAACGTCTTCGTGGGAGAAAAGTCCAAGGAATAGAGCGATTAAAAGTCATCGTGGATGCAGTACAGGAAGTTCGTGGATCTATAATTTATGCCACCATACTTGTTGTTTTGGTTTTCGTGCCAGTATTTTTCTTGCCTGGCGTAGAAGGTAAGTTATTAACCTCACTTGGTTTAGCTTACATTGTATCCCTTGTCGCGTCTCTCATCGTGTCACTTACACTTACACCAGCCCTTGCGTCATTTATGTTAAACGACGAAGAACATGAGGAAAAACCATCAAAAGTTGTTCACTTCATTGAGTCCACAACAGAAAATATCTTAAGGAAGTTTATCGACTCTTGGAAAATAATATCTGCTACATTTATTGTAATGATTCTTGCGACGGTACTCCTCTATGTAAACGCAGGCAAGGAAGGAATTCCTCCATTTAATGAGGACTCGCTGACCATTGGTGTAGTACTGCCTAATGGAACAGGACTAGAAACAACTAACCTTTTCGTTCAGAATGTAGGCTCTCAAATAAAAGCCTTATCCTTTGTTTCTGGAGTAAGTAACACAACTGGTCGAGCAGGTGCGGATCCTCACGCTAGCGGGGCAAATTCTGGCGAAATGCAGGTGGTCTTTAAAGAAGGATCAACGGGGAAATTAAACGAATATATTGTAGAAGTACAAAATGTGCTAAATAAATATTCTGGAGCCAGTTTTTCACTTGGAAGACCTATCACTCATAGAGTGGAAGAATTGCTTTCAGGTGTTCGAGCTCCTATTGTCATCAAGCTCTATGGTGACGATGTAGAAAAACTTAGAAACTACGGTAACGTTGTGATAAATGCTTTACGTTCACAAACAGGAGTAAGTAACGCCCAACTTTCAAGGGATGTCAAAGTTTCTGAAATACATGTCTACCCAGATAAGACGATTCTTGCAAGTCTTGGTAAAGATGCTGGACTGATTGGAGAAGAAATTGAATCTGGATTGATAGGAAACAAGGTCGGTGAAATAGTTTCTGGACTTCAGAGGATATCAGTAGTCACTAAATTTGATAGTGAAAGCAGAAGTTCCTTTAGTGGTTTAAGGGATACTACTATTTCAGACACTGCTATGAATGTGGGGAATCTTGCAAGTATTGAGTTTAATGAAGGGAGAACTTCTATCAGCCATGAGGGTGGCAAAAGGGTCGTGATTGTGAGTGCAAACTACGAAGGTGGGGACTTGATTGGGGCGGTTGATGCCACCAAAGAAATATTGGACAACGGTACACGCCCGGAAAATATAACTACCAGTTATGAGGGTACATATCAAAGTCAAAAAGAAAACAGTACAAGGCTGGCTTTTCTATTTGTTGCTGTGATTATACTAATAGCAGTAATACTTTATTTCGCTTTTTCTTCTTGGGTACTTACTGCACTAGTGCTCCTTAATATTCCGGTGGCATTCTTTGGCGGACTCATCTTTGTTTACCTGGAAGGCGGGACGATTAGTTTAGCTCACTTAGTTGGATTCATATCGCTTGCGGGCATAGCTTCAAGAAATGGAATTATGCTTATTTCAAGAGTGCAAGAGTTAAGTAATGAAAACATCAACCAAAGTAAAACAGAAGTTATTATATTTGCCACAAAAGAGAGGGTAGTACCTGTACTTATGACTTCTATTGTCACAGCGCTTGCCTTAATACCTTTTATTGTAGGCGCTAGTGCTCCAGGAAAAGAGTTCCTATCACCACTTGCAGTGGTGATTACGGGAGGCCTGGTTACCTCTACGATTACTTCGCTCCTCTTTATCCCAATTATCTTAAACAGATTAAAAGATAGAATATAAAAATCGAAATAAAAACTTCCCTACGCGGGAAGTTTTTATTTTATTGTAGTGCGAAACACTGAAATGAACAAAAAGAATATTTGAACAAGCAAATAATATACAGTACAAAACTTTCTGATTCAGATTTATTCTAAATTGTGCTAAAATAGCCTTCTATGTCACTTTCTATCGGTCTAGTAGGCCTACCAAATGTTGGCAAGTCAACACTTTTTAACGCCCTCACCAAGAAATCTGTCCCGGCAGAAAATTATCCATTTTGTACCATTGATCCATCAGTGGGCATTGTTGCTGTACCGGATGCTCGCCTTGAAGTCCTCTCCAAACTTTCAAACTCTAAAAAAGTGATACCTGCTGCTATCGAATTCGTCGACATTGCAGGACTTGTGAAGGGTGCGTCGCAAGGGGAAGGTCTCGGTAACGCTTTCCTTTCTCACATCAGAGAAACAGATGCCATCGCTGAAGTGGTACGTATTTATGAAAATAAAGATCTCATGCACGTCGAAGGGACAGTGGACCCACTTCGTGATATAGAAATCATCAACATAGAACTCATCTTAGCTGACATGCAAACAGTAGAGAAAAGGCTAGGGACTATAGAGCGTGACGTGAAGCGTGGGGATAAAAGTGCAATACTTTTTAAAGAGTGTCTCCTCCTCCTTAAAGAAACACTTGAGTCAGAGAAACTTGCAAATTGTCTAGCTTTTGATGAAGAAAAAATGAAACTTGTCCGAGAGCTTCATCTAATTACCATGAAGCCATTTCTCTATGTGCTCAACAAACAGTCAGGTGGGCAAAACTTAGACGAGATGAATGACGCTCGTTTCGAAAAACTGATTGATCATTTCAAGAAAAATAATTATAATTATGTAGTCGTTGATGCCAAAATAGAAGACGAGCTCAAAGATTTTGAAGGTGAAGAAAAAGAAATGATGCGTTGTGAGCTCGGCGCGCATGATAATGGCGTGAATGCTCTCATCAAGGAAGGCTACACACTCCTTGGTCTAGATAGTTTTTTTACCACAGGAGAAATGGAAACGCGTAGTTGGACCATAAAAAAGGGGAGTAGCGCACCAAAGGCAGCATCTGCCATACACACAGATTTTGAAAAGAAGTTTATACGTGCCGAAGTGGTGAGCTATGACGACCTTATTACTCTTGGCAGTTTTGCAGAAGCAAAGGCACAGGGGAAGCTAAGGACGGAGGGGA
Organism: bacterium; assembly: GCA_043751115.1. Taxonomy (GTDB): domain Bacteria; phylum Patescibacteriota; class Minisyncoccia; order Phycocordibacterales; family UBA5272; genus UBA11704. The sequence goes on from JAYVAE010000025.1 coordinate 8,389, forward strand.
AGGAGTATGTAGTGAAGAATGGCGACGTTATAGAATTTAAAATTTAAGAAATAATTTTAAATTCTATCGCGGGCCTCTCAGACTAGACACCAACAGCGCGGAAAAAATACGTTTCAATAAATAAATTCTAAGCTCTACATATCTGAAACAATTTTATACCTTAACGAATGCAAGATGCAGCCGCAGTTGACGCTTTACCTCTTTGATGTTAGTTTAAAGACGGATTGGCCTGTGTTGCCAACCATTTCCACTCAACTATCACGAGGAGATTGACATGCACACCGCACAAAATTGCGTGACGTCACAGCAAGCCGTTAAAGCGACTCTTGAAGAACTTTTCTTACTAGATCCGGGTCATCCAGAAGCAGTAGTGCTTCGTGGTCCCGACGGAGGAGGTTTCAACTACTTCCACATGATCGGTCACGCGACTGAAGTATGTGGTCACTATGACTCGTCCTGGCGCAAGCAGTCCGAGAGCGACATGCTTTACGGAGTGGAGCGCTATCTTGCAGAGATTACTCTCGCCACATCACGTATAAGGCGCTTTGATGGTGGCAAGATAGTGCATCGCAAGATCTACTTCTAGGCACCAACTTGTATGGAAAATGACCACGACAGAGAGCGTGGCATTTTTTATTTTTACATATTCAAATTATTCTTTTTCTAGTACAATCACTACTAGTTACTTTACTACTTACCAATTACGAATAACTAATTACTAGTCCTATGTCTTACACCATTTACGCTCTCCTTGCGGCACTTGCTGCATCAGTTGGTACTATTTTTGCAAAAGTTGGATTAAAGGATGTTGATGCTAATCTTCTTACCGCACTTCGGGGTATTGTAATGGCTCTCATCGTAACCTTCGCCGCCCTTTCTTTCGGGAAGTTAACTGGCGAGGGACTTTCTTCTCTTTCGGGAAAGCAATGGCTTTTTATCGTACTCTCTGGGGCAGGTGGTGCACTCTCCTGGATACTTTTCTATCACGCGCTCTCTGCTGGGCCTGTCGTTACTGTCACCGTGATCGACAAACTTTCTATACTCTTTACCGCACTCCTTGCATTTATCATCCTCGCCGAAAGAGTAAGCCTTCAAGCATTCATAGGCCTCATCTGTATTGGACTTGGCTCGCTCCTTGTGGCTGTTCCAGTAGAGAAACTGCTTGCATTTTTTAAATAAAAAGCTAGTATGGCACTGAAGTCTGACGCCGTCAGATACTGCGATTGAAGGAGAGTGAGCATGACAGTTAGCGGAGACAGGAAATTACTCACAAGAAAGGCTTTGCTCGCAGGTTTCAAAGACCTGACCCTTGTAGAGCGAGACTTTCTACAAAGAGTGCTGGTGGCACAGCACAGCAAGAGGGTCCCCGATGGGGGGTGGGTTCCGCCAATGGATTTGGGAGGGGGGCGGAAGAACAAGGTACCCATGAGGACGCTTAGCTCCCTGACCGAAAGGGGGTTCTTGAAATTAATTGAGAACAGATTCAACGGCAGGCGATTCAAGCTGCCCTACCACTTGCTGGAGCTCCCGGGTGAAAATTGATCACTTACAAGGGGTTGCTGTTTCAAGACCGCGCGCGTCGCGGTTTTGTCTATTTTGTCTATTAGTCTTTTTTTTGTATAATCATCACATGAATACACCTCTCACCGTCTCAGAAATACGTTTCAAATTCCTTTCGTACATGAAAGAAAAGGGGCACGCTATCGTGCCTTCAGCGTCACTTGTTCCAGAAAATGACCCGACGACGCTCTTTACTGGTTCGGGGATGCAACCAATGATGCCTTACCTCCTCGGACAAAAGCATCCGCTCGGAACTCGTATCGCCGACTCGCAAAAATGTTTTCGTTCACAAGACATAGAGGAAGTGGGGGACAATCGCCACACAACTTTTTTTGAAATGCTCGGCAATTGGTCCTTTGGTGACTATTACAAAGAAGAACAAATCACGTGGATGTTTACTTTTTTCGTTAAGGAATACAATCTTGACCTTAATAACTTTTACATATCATGCTTTGCTGGAAATGAAGCGCTCGGTGTACCAAGAGACACTTTCTCATCAGAGCTTTGGCAAAAACTTTTTAAGGAACATGGACACATTGTGGGCATCGGTGAGAATCCAGAAAAAGACGGCATACGCGTCATGGGCGACGTCACTGAACACATCTTTTACTTTCCAGAAAAGAAAAACTGGTGGAGTCGCGCCGGCATGCCGTCCAAAATGCCAGAAGGAGAGCCAGGAGGCCCTGACTCTGAAATGTTCTATGATTTTGACCCAATAGACGCTTCAGGTAATCACATTCATGATATACATAAGAAAAGTAAATATAGAGAGGACGTATGCCACCCCAACTGTGACTGCGGACGCTTCATGGAAATTGGCAATAATGTCTTCATGCAGTATAAGAAAACTGCAAAGGGCTTTGAAGAACTCCCTCAAATGAATGTGGATCATGGATCAGGACTAGAGCGCTGGGTAGCGGCAATACGAAATGATGCCGACATGTTTAACATCGATGTTTTTGATAATGCGAAAAGTGTTCTTAAAAATATTTCAGGGCACGACTACATTTCTGATGTTGCTGTCACCTATACTGATCTCAAAAATCCTACTTTTGCTTATCGCATCATACTCGATCACACTCGAGCTACTACATTCCTCATCGCAGACGGTATTGTGCCCGGGAATAAAGATCAAATGTATTTCGTCCGCCGCCTTATTAGGCGTGCTGTGAGGTATGCGCGTAATCTTGGCATACATGAAAACTTTATGGCTCGTGTTGCTACCACCTTTATCGACTATTACGGGGAAACCTACGAAAGCTTGGAGCAAGGAAAAGAAATGATACTCACTGAAATAGAAAAAGAAGAAACAAAGTTTAGAAAAACGCTTGAATCTGGGATGAAGGAATTTGAAAAAGTTACTAAGACATCCGTTTCCGGAGAAGATGCTTTCAATCTCCTGCAATCTTACGGCTTTCCAATAGAACTCACCGAGGAACTCGCGAAAGAAAAAAACATTGTCGTTGAGAGAGACGACTTTGACAGAAGAAAGAAGGAACATAGCGAAGCGTCTCGCACCGCAAGTGAGGGAAAGTTTAAGGGAGGTCTCGGAGGGGACGGAGAAATGGAAGTGAAGTATCACACTGCAACCCACATGCTCCACCAAGCGCTCCGTGAAGTGCTCGGTGAGGATGTTTATCAAAAAGGGTCAAATATCACTACTGAGCGTCTTCGCTTTGACTTTTCTTTTGATCGAAAAATGACTGACGAAGAGAAAAATCAGGTTGAAGATATCGTCAACACTAGAATTAAAGAAGCTCATCCTGTCATTCGTGAAGAAGTGTCTATGGATGAAGCGCGCGCTCGTGGCGCTATCGGGCTCTTTGGTGAAAAGTATGGCGAGACCGTGAGTATTTATCGTATCGGTGAAGGAAAAGCACGTGGCGACACTAATCTCTTTTCTATGGAATTCTGCGGCGGCCCTCATGTAGAAAATACTTCTGTACTCGGCACCTTCTCCATACAAAAAGAAGAAGCCGTCTCTGCTGGCGTGAGACGTATTAAAGCGATACTACAAAATTGACAAATGGCCTACTCCTTGCAAATGCCATTAGGAAATTATATACTTTTATTTAATGAAAAAGAACTTACTCTACTCCTTAATCGCGTTCGCTATTATCCTGTCTGGTCTGCTATATCTTAAGCTATATCCTGATAGTAACAACATCGTAAAGCAAGAGTCCACTTCACCTAATAAAAACTTACAAACGGAGGCCACTTCAAGCACTACCTGCTACCAGATCGATGTATATGCTACTTATGGTCAAAAATTAATCTCATCAATTCCAAATCAAACCCATGCAATGTTCCTCGAAGACATGCTTAGTTATAAAGGAAACTACCTAACAGATGGCTCAACATATACTGAAGATCAACCAGGGGGTGACTCGCCAAATGACACTATTGCGCCTAAAAAAGGTTGGCCTATTCGAACTGAAACATATGGTAAAGCCGTCTCAAACAGTAGTCAGAATAAACTTACTGATTTTTACGCCATGAATGATAGACTTTTTGTAGCAAATAATTTAGGAAAAGACTACATTATATTATATCTAGGAAGCAATACTCCCAAAAGAATTAGTGGTGACATTTTGATTAGATATGCTACAAGCACCTCCATTTCCCTTCTGTATCCAAACGGACCAGTTTCAAGCGATAATCTTACCAATGAAAAAAAGTGTTCAAACGTAAGACCTTATAATTTTGATGTTGTCACTTTTAAAATCGGCAACACTCCCTACAACTTTAATACGGTTACGACTAGTTTTACAAAACTGTAACAATAAGGGTTAGGGGAAAGCACGGAAATCTTAGAAAATAACCCAAAAAATACAGAAACTTTCTCTTTGACTGACTCTCGGAAGCTGACGAGCTGAGAGTGAGACGTATTAAAGCGACGCTTAAATAATTTTGAATCATACTATGAAAGTTTATCTCATACGACATGGCGAGACGACGGGGGACCTTGAAGACAGATACGGTGGAAATTATGACGATCATCTCACCGCACATGGTCAGGAGCAGTTAAAAGAGACCGCAAAAATGTTATCTGGAAAAAATATTGAAATTATTTTTGTAAGTAAGCTTATACGAGCAAAAGAAAGTGGAGAGATAGTAAAAGCAGAAATTGGTTCTCCTCTTGAGATTTTTGAGGGCATACAAGAAAGAAATTATGGGGTGCTCGCAGGACTAACAAAGGACGAGGCATTAGAAAAATATCCTGACGAAGTGGAAGCTCACAAAAACCCTGAAAATACAGATCAAGACGGAGAGAGATTAGTAGATTTCCAAAATAGAACACTTGTTGCCTTTAAGAGCATCTTTTCTCAAAAATACTCTACCATTGCTATCGTTTCTCATGGTGGTCCAATAAAACAACTTCTCAAGCATTTAAATATGCCTCTTCCTCCAAAAATCGGAGACGGAGAAATAATTGAGCTTTCTGTTTAGAGCTGCCAAGCTTAGAAACTTTCTCTTTGTCTGACTCTCGGGAACTGGCGCGTTAAACGTGAGATGACTTCCTAGCAAGAAAAGTAGATCAGCTTGTCATGGAGAAAGTTTGAAAAGAAAAGATACTTTGTACACGAAACCAATAGTTGACCCAGTCTGCACAGTGTCCAAGATGTTTGTGTGCGCACACATCGCTTGCTAGTAGAGTGGTGACAACGAAATACAAGACACTGGATCCCGGATATTTTTGGATTACCAAAAATTCCAGGATGACAATACCTAAATAATGTTTAGGTTTTATGACCTACCAACCTAAAGCGTAAAACATATAGCTAAAAACTATATGCTTTCGCCATAAGCTATTGGCTTTACGTTTCAGCGACTTACCAATTACTAATCACGAATAACGAATAACGAATAACGAGAATCGTACTTTCCCACAACAATAAAACAAAAGAAAAGAGTATACTTCCTCTATGGACAATGAACTCATTATCACTCTTTCTGACGAGAGTTATGTTATCGATTACAGAGAAGAGGGAGAGGCTTTGCTTAGCACGAAAAAAAAGTATGGCCTTCTTAAACTTGAGGATTTTAAATTGCGAGAAAGGGCTGGCTACCTCCTCCTTGATCCACTCATTCACACGCTCGAAAAGATTTCTATCTACGAAAGAATTCCAACAACAATACACGTTATAACAGACAGGCATGGCCCTTGGATAAAACATATTTTAAAAGAGTATCCTTATACACAATTTTATACAGGCGGGGCAAGGATGAATGTTATACTTGAAAAAGCAGCAAACAACCTGTATGCAGGACATACGAAAGAAACATTTAAATTCAAGATCTAATTATCCTGTCTCAAGGGAAATCACACCGAGGAGCGATGACACGGCTATTAGTCACGTCGGACTAAGTGGCACCGAGCAAAGGAGGCCTCGCTTCACAAAAAGTGATGATGTCTCACTGTATAAAAACTTAAGAGAAAGAGCAGATGACGAAAAAGAAAGGAAAGACCACCAGAGCGAAGGCAAGAAATGGCGAAAGATAAAAACAACAATATTCTACTTGTTTATTCTGTCAATTATGTTTACTACTTACTACACGCTGACTTATGTTTTTGACAAGGCAACTGTTACCATAACTCCAAATTATAAAGATGTAAAACTTCCTCTCACTCCAGTTCTAATAGGAGAGAAGGGCGTCATCCCTTTTACACTCTCTTCAACTGAGATAGCCAAAACAAAAACTCTTCCCAAAACGATGACGACGACTGTTGAGAAAAAGGCCGCCGGAGATATCACTATTTATAATAATTTTTCAGAATCTTCACAAAGATTGGTAAAATTTACCCGCTTTGAGTCAACTGCTAAGAAAATTTATAAAATACAAGAATCGGTAGTGGTTCCAGGAAAAAAAGGAAACATTCCAGGAGAAATAACCGTGAGGGTACTAGCCGAAAGCGATGGTCCATCATATAACCTCGATGAAGACACCTTCACCATACCCGGATTTAAAGGAAAAGATCAATATTTACTCATGGGAGCAAAGACTAAGGCAAGCATTGTAGGTGGCATGAGTGGTTCTCGGGCAATAGTTGCTCTTACTGACCTTAATGCTGCTAAAGATGAGGTTGCCATGAAATTACGTGAGTCAGCAAAAAGTGAATTCGCCGCGAAGGCGTGGGGCAGCAAGATACCTGTTTTAGATAGCCTGAGTGTCGTCATCGAAGACAATGCTAAAGAAGTATTACGAGGGGAGTCTGATATCTACAGCGCAAAAGGAGTCGCATCTATTGTAACAGTTGAAGGATCCGACCTCAGTAAAGTTCTTTTGACGGGGAACATAAATAAGTCACTGACTTACTCGTTTATTCGTGGAAAAGAAAGCACTCTCTCACTTGACAACAAATCCTCATCTTTCTCTTCATCTATTTCCAGCACAACACTCACTCTCCTTGTCAGTGGAAATGCGCGTATACTTTGGGTAACCAATTACAATACTTTGAAGAAAGATTTTGTTAATAAAACCAAGAAGGAGTTCACAGCTACAATATCTGGCGACAAGATCATATCATCCGCAGTCGTTTCAATCTTCCCACCTTGGAAAAATAGTTTTCCAACTCAAGAAGACTCCATACTCATTAAAGAAAAGCTTCAAACTTACACTGAATAAGTGAGTGGACAAGCTTACTATGCTCTTGTTCATTGACCTTACTTCAAAATTTTGTTACTGTATAAGTACCTTATTACAATTATGCACGATGAAGAACAAGAATCAGAAAGTATAGAAGGAAGAGTTATAGAAGCACTTCCTAGTACACACTTTAGAATAAAAACAAAAGAAGGAAAGGAAATACTCGCGTATCTCGGAGGAAGAATGCGAGTACATAAAATAAAAGTATTAGTTGGAGACAAAGTTACCGTCTTTGTGGATCCGAGCGGAGGGAAGGGTAGAATTATCAAGAGATTGTAGAGGACTGCGTACGACTAGACTACTAGATAAATTAGTTATTTCCTCTAACTTTATTTGAAAAACATTCCTTTTCCGCTAAGTAGAAGTGCGATTATTCGCGCCACAGTGCCAGCTTAGTACATCTCCTTAAAAGTTCAAAAGTTCCAAAAATATTGCGTTCAACCAAGTCACAGGACTGCTGCACCGTCCTCGAGTTCCACTCAATCTGACATCTCTTATAGAAATAGTTTGCATTTCAGAAAATTTATAGTATAATCTTTAAACTGTCTTTACATGAAAGTACGATCATCAGTAAAACCAATATGTAGTAAGTGCCAACTAGTTAAAAGAAGTGGTGTGCTTAGAGTTATTTGTGAAAACCCAAAACATAAGCAAGCTCAGGGCTAAAGGTAAGTAGCTGCTTTCAATAAATTATCATTATTATGCGTATATCAGGTATAACCATTCCAGACAATAAAAGACTCGAGATTAGCCTTACCGCTGTCTATGGTGTAGGAAGACCAAGAGCAAGAGAAATTTTACAAAAGCTCAGCATTGACGAAGGGCGAAAGGCGGGTACTCTTACCCCCGAAGAAGAGAATTCTATACGTAAGGAAATCGAAGGCTTCAAAACAGAAGGTGACCTCAAAAGAGAAGTTGCTCAAAGTATAAAAAGACTTAAAGATATCAAAGCGTACAGAGGAGTAAGACATCAAAGACATTTGCCAGCAAGAGGCCAAAGAACAAAGACCAACAGTAGAACAGTGAGAGGGAATGTGAGAAAGACTATGGGAAGCGGTAGAAGAAAGACTGAAAAAACATAAAATTACTTAAAATAAAAACTATGGGAAAGAAACGAATAGTAAAAAAGAATAGCTCAGGAGTAGACAGCGCGCTCAAAGCGCGGTCCCTTGCTAAGCTCATGAAAAGAAAAGTTCTTGAAGGGCTTCTTTACGTTGAGTCAGGCTACAACAACACAAGACTTTCACTCACTGACACCAGCGGGAACATTCTTGCTTGGTCTTCATCTGGCGCGCTCGGTTTTAAGGGTGCAAAAAAAGGTACGCCTTTTGCAGCTTCAAAAATAGGCGAGCTTATCGGCGAGAAGGCAACTCAGGCAGGCCTCAAATCAGTTGGAGTTATCGTGAAGGGTGTCGGTTCTGGAAGAGAGTCTGCTATTCGTTCTTTCTCAGCATTTAATATAGAAATAACTTCTATACAAGATAGAACTCCTGTGCCTTTTAATGGACCGAAACCTAAGAAACCTCGCCACGTTTAATACTATATAATTTATGTCAAGAATAACCTGTAAAACATGTAGAAGACTTGGAACGAGCGTTTGTGGTAGGGTGAAATGCGGGTATATCAAAAGACCATTTGCTCCAGGAAAGTTAGACAGTGAGAGAAAGCATCGCTCAACACAATCAGAATACGGAGGTCAGCTCAAAGCAAAGCAGCTTCTCCGTGTCTCTTATGGGCTACGAGAAAAGCAATTTTCACTGTACGCTGCAAAAGCCATGTCAGCAAATGAGACAGCAAAAGAAAGAATAGCACCTGAGCTCAGACTTTTTAGAACACTTGAGTCAAGGCTAGACAACGTTGTCTATAGGATGGGACTCGCCGCAAGCAGATCTCTAGCACGCCAACTCGTCTCTCATGGACATGTCACCATAAACGGCAAGAAGACCACTATTCCATCTCGTATCACTAAAATCGGCGATGTCGTCGGTATACGTGAGGGAAGTAAGAATATTAAGCCATTTGAAAATGCACTTGAAACACTCAGCGCTAAAACGTCACTTACGTGGATAACAGTTGATTCAAAAACGCTTTCTGCAAAAGTTGTAGGGGAGGTCCGTGAAGTGGAACCACTATACGATATGGGGAAAGTTCTCGAATTCTACAGTAAGTAAACTGAGTAGGCAGAAAACAAAACTGGTTAAACACAGTTTTGTACTTGCCTCAAGACGCATTTTATGCTATACTTGTCAAGTTACGTCTCTTAACTAAATAAAACATCTATGTCAACACATAACATTATTTTGCCATCAAAACCTCGTATTGTTAAAGAAGATACTCTTCACGGTGTTTATGAAATAGACGGTCTTTACCCTGGCTATGGACACACTCTTGGCAATTCACTTCGACGTATCATTCTTTCTTCTATTCCTGGCGCCGCAATTACCTCACTTTCAATAGATGGCGTCAAGCATGAATTTTCAACAATAACTGGCGTTAAGGAAGACGTTATTGCTATTATACTTAATCTTAAGAAGGTTCGCTTCACTCTCCACGGTGACGGAGAGCAAATTGCAACACTTCGTATTAAAGGTTCCAAAATGGTCACTGCTAAAGACATAGAAACTCCATCACAACTTGAAGTTATCAACAAAGATCAATACATTTGTGAAATTACAGATAAAAATGTTGACCTCGCTATTGAGCTTCGTGTAGAAAAAGGGCTTGGTTATGTGCCTCGCGAATTACTACAAAAAGGAAAGTCAGATATAGGATCTATCGCACTTGATGCCTCTTTCACTCCAGTTAGAAGAGCAAGTTACGAAGTAGAGAACATGCGTGTTGGAGACAGAACAGATCACAACAGACTCAGAATATCTATTGAAACTGATGGATCTATATCACCACGTGAAGCTCTAGAATACTCAATACAGGCTATGGTCACTCAACTACAGTCAATTATTGGCTTTAGAGAGCTTTCAGTTGAAAAAGAAGAAACAAGTGCAACATCTTCACAGTCTTCCCTTGGCGCCACTGAAGAAAGTTCATCAGAGGCAGACACAACAAAAATGAAAATTGAAGATCTTAATCTTTCAACAAGAACAGAGAACGCACTTATCGTAGCTTCTATCAGATCTGTTGGCGGTATTATTAGAAAGTCTGAAGAAGACCTTCTCTCTCTTGACGGTCTCGGAGAGAAAGCAGTGACAGAAATCAAGAAAGCGCTCCAGAATATTGGACTTTCATTAAAATCATAATTGTGTTAAAATAGTACCCTATGAAGCATCACAAGTCTTTCCGTAAATTCGGACGCGAAAAAAACCAGAGAATCTCTTTCATAAGAGGACTTATGATTAACCTTATTCGTCATGGGAAAATAGAGACAACAGAAGCTCGCGCAAAAGAAATACGACCGCATGTAGAGAAGCTTGTGACTCTCGCTAAGGAGGATACTGTAGCGCGCAGACGTCTCATCGCATCTCGTATTTTAAATCAGGATAATGAGACAAAAAAACTTTTCACAGAATACGGTCCTAAGTACAAGGGTGTTTCTGGGGGTTACACCCGTATTATCAAACTTCCACATCGTATTGCTGATGGCGCTTCAAAAGCTATTATTGAATTTGTATAAAATTATGAAATACACTATTGACGCCACAGGAAAATCACTCGGACGCCTTGCAAGTGAAGTTGCAGCTCTACTTAATGCAAAAAGTAGTATTCATTTTGTGAAGAACAAAGTTGCAGACATACAAGTCGATATCACCAATGCTTCCAAAGTGAAAGTAACTGGCAATAAGATGAAAGAATCCGTACACAAGAGCTACTCTGGATATCCAGGAGGACTACGTGAAATGCCTCTTTCTTATGTTGTCTCAAAGAAGGGCTTTAGTGAAATCATTGTTCACGCAGTACGTGGCATGCTTCCGAAGAATAAGCTTCAAGATATCAAGATGAAAAATCTTTCGATAAAAGAATAATTTCCATAATTAGAAAAAAATATGACAGAAACAAAACAAAGATATATTGAAGCAGTAGGAAGAAGAAAGACCGCAGTCGCGCGGGTTCGCATTACTCCATCTGCAAAGGACAGCCTTCTTATCAATGATAAGGAGCTTGCAACCTATTTCGTAACAACAGAGTTACAAAATATTGTGAAGTCTGCGCTTACTGTCGGATCTGCTGGCGAGAAGTACCTAGTGACTGTTCACGTGAATGGTGGCGGTATACACGCTCAAGCAGAAGCAGTAAGACATGGACTCTCAAGAACTCTCGTTGAGCGTGACGCAACCGTCCGCGAGGCACTCAAGAAGCTAGGATACTTAAAGCGTGACTCAAGACAGGTAGAGAGGAAGAAATTCGGACTTAAGAAGGCGCGTAAAGCACCAACTTGGAGTAAGCGTTAAAAAATTATTTCATCTGCTTCGTTAAAAGGCATATTTCCTCGGTCATCGTACTTCTAAGTACGTCTCCGTAAGAAATATGCCTTTTGCTTTGCATCTAAAGCATTTTTTAATGCTTACAAAATGCATTTCTGCTTTATCTGAGCCCTATTTTGTAGAGTGCCGTACCGTTTAGTACGTCTTTTTCCAAAATCTGGATTTCTTCGCGTATCTAAAGCTTTTTTATACTCTCAAGAGTGTTAAATTACTCCGTCTGCTGTGTTACAACAAAAAATCCCTTCCGCACTGTACTACTTGTACACCTTGGTAGGGATTCTTTATCGTACCTTGCATCTACCTAATTATTTATAACTTTTGCTAAGAGACAAATGAAAAACACATTTATCGGCGGTGTTTTTTGTTTATCTTTTTGACACGAAGAATGAAGCAGACTTGACGCGGAAGGCCAGTAAGGGTTCGGAAAGTGGACGTTGGTGTCTACAAAGGTACTCTGGTGATGCTACTGATCGAGAGAGGTTATTTCTTTCTTCCCTATGATATATTTAAGTTTGAAAAAAGTCGTACAAAGTAAAAAACCTTTAGTAAGGAAAGAACCTAAGCTCTCTTCTTGGACACGCCTTGCTCTTGCGTAAAAAAATATTATTCATGAAAAAAATCGCACTTAAGATCACTAAGGGTGACATCTTTATTCTTAACAATCCTCAAGCTTTTGGACATGAATAAACTGGCAATCACCCACATGTTGTCGTCACTCAAGTTACTGGGGGTACGGTGACTATCGCTTCTTCTACAACGTCAACAAAAATAAGAAAATATAGTTTCGAAATAGCTCCAAGGGTAGGAACCAATCTACATAAAAAGTAGTTTGTTCTTATCTCACAAGAATTTGCAGTAGACAGCTCACTTCTTTCAGAAAAAATTGGGCATTTAGATGAACAGGATATACTTCGCATACAACTTGAATATGTAAAGTACGTGACTGATTAATTCACACACCTTTCCACGGAGCTAAAGCATTACATTCCAAAACATCATAGCCATACTATCTTTACAGATTGGCTTTTCTAAAGATCTTTAATTTTACTAGGCGACGGAATAACCACGTCATTCTTTCTTCGATGGGGAACATTTTTCACATCCGAGGGTGTGTATTCCTCGACATTAAAAACGCTATGTGTTTTTCCATTTGCAAGTGAAGAGATATGATTAACTGATTGCTTGACTACTTCTTCTTTTGCTTCAACGAGAGTTTTATTTTTTACTCCATAGAAGCGTTCATAGACGACACGGAGAAGATATTTCATAAGTATTAAGTTTAAATGCCCAAAAATGTTCATAAAAAGTTTATAGCTTTTCTATGTACTTATTCTTAGTATTTTGTAGAAATTTTCCCCTGAGCAGCACCACACTTCCCCAAAGTATAGCATAGTAGTCTTAAAAAGTAATGTGTCAAACAATTTTCTCCTAGGGACAAACTCTGATCTTCTCTTTTTTTCTTCTCTTCTTATCTCTTACTTTCTCTATATTGACTTCTTTTTTATTTTCATTTATAAAGAAGTGACGCAAAGAGCGAAAGAAAGAGGTGCTTTAGTATGTTATACTAGAGGCAAGTAGCGAATGAACATGGCTGATTTTACTGACGTTTAGTAAAGAGCGAATAAAAATTGTTCTTATGAAAAATAATATGACACATGACAAAGAAAATGAAGAAATAAAAACTGAGAATGAAGAGACAGACGACAATGTTAGTTTTGAAGAGACAAATGAAGAGGGATCAAGGAGCGAGGGAGGGCGTAGAGATCCGAAGCTAGCAAGCGAAGGATTGACCACTCCTAATAAAGATGAGATATCTTTTGAGTCTGCCGATGAAGAAGGTAACAACGCTTTAACAATCAAGAAACTCAGGGGAAAGATAAAGGTCTTAGAGAAAGAAAAAGCAGACTATATGCTCGGCTGGCAAAGAGCGAATGCTGACTACGTTAATTTCAAAAGAGAGACCGAAGTTGCAAGGAAAGATGACATACGTTTTGCCTCCAGAAGACTAGTACGTGACCTACTTCCTGTGCTTGACTCCTACGATTTAGCAAAGGGAAATAAGGATGCGTGGGGGAAAGTTGATCAGAATTGGCGCATCGGTATTGAATATATTTTCGGGCAACTTATTTCTGTGCTTGGAAGCGAGGGAACTATGCAATATGGAAAGGAAGGAGAAAATTTTAGCCCAGAACTTCATGAGTCTATCGAACTCGTAGAAACTGACGACGAAGGAAAAGATGGAAAGATAGCACAGGTACTACAAAGTGGCTACAAAATGGGAGATACTATACTCCGCGTCGCACGAGTAAAGGTGTATGAGAAAAAATAAGGCCTTTTTTAACGAAAAATAAATTACGAATAACCCCGCCACGTTATGAGTACATAACTATCGGGACAAGCCACTAACTATAAACATTATGTCAAAAATAATTGGTATCGATCTCGGTACAACAAACTCAGCGGTAGCAATCATTGAAGGAGGTCAACCGAAAATCATTGAAAATCTCGAAGGGAATCGTACGACTCCGTCGGTAGTGTCTGTTAATAAAAATGGTGAGCGCTCAGTTGGTCAAATAGCAAAGCGCCAAGCAGTCACGAATGCAAAGGATACTGTCTATGGAGTCAAGCGCTTCATGGGACATCTCTTTGCGGATAAGGAAGTACAGTCTGATATTCCCAATGTTCCTTATGCTCTCAAAAAGAGTTCTAATGATGGAGTGCTCATCACTCTTGGTGGTAAAGACTATAGACCAGAAGAAATTTCTGCAATGATACTTCAGAAGATAAAAGCAGACGTTGAAGCAAAGCTCGGCGAGACTATTACCGAAGCTGTGATCACTGTTCCTGCTTACTTTAATGATACACAAAAGCAGGCAACAATTGACGCTGGTAAAATTGCAGGCCTCGACGTGAAGCGTATTATTCCAGAGCCAACAGCGGCAGCACTTGCTTATGGATATAATTCAGGTAAGAATGAAAAGCTTGCAGTCTATGACTTTGGAGGAGGAACCTTTGATATTTCTATTATTGAAGTAGGGGACGGTGTTGTCGAAGTAAAGTCTGTCGACGGAGACTCTCACCTTGGAGGTCGCGACATTGACCAAAAGTTTGTGAGGTTTATCGCCAGTGAATATAAGAAAGAGTCTGGCATAGATATTACAACTGACGCGCTCGCATTACAGAGACTTGATGAAGCTGCAGAAAAAGCAAAGCATGAACTTTCAACACAAATGGAAACAGAAATCAATCTTCCATTTATCACTTCTGGCGTTGATGGTCCAAAGCATCTTATGATCAAAGTTTCTCGCGCTCAGCTTGAGACGATTGCTCGTGAATTCGTCGAAAGATCTATAGAAATTACGAAGCGTGCTCTCGCTGCTTCACCATTTAAAAAAGAAGAGATCAATGAAATTATCATGGTAGGAGGTCAAACTCGTATGCCAATGATAGTCGACGCCGTGAAAGAGCTTTTCGGTAAGGAACCAAACCGTTCAATCAATCCAGACGAAGTAGTAGCGCTCGGAGCAGCTGTACAAGCAGGCGTACTTCAAGGTGACATCGGAAAAGATATACTACTACTTGATGTCATTCCACTTTCTCTTTCTATTGAAACGATGGGAAACGTGGCGACTAAACTTGTTGAAAGAAATACAACTATTCCAACACAAAAGTCACAGACTTTTTCTACTGCCGCGGACAATCAAACATCAGTAGAAATTCATATTGTACAAGGTGAGCGTCCAATGGCACCGGACAACAAATCACTCGGCAGGTTTATTCTTGATGGTATTCCACCAAGCCCGCGTGGCATGCCTCAAGTAGAAGTAACCTTTGATGTTGATGCAAATGGTATCTTAAATGTAACTGCGATGGACAAAACAAGTGGCAAAAAACAGTCGATACGTATAGAAGCGTCATCAGGCCTTTCTGACGAAGACATAAAGCGTATGCAACAAGATGCTGAAGCTCATGCAGAAGAAGATAAGAAAAAGCAACAGCTCGCTGAAACAAAAAATCTTGCCGATCAAATGGTACATACTGCGGAAAAGGCGCTCAAAGACGCTGAAGGAAAAATCGGAGACGATATAAAATCAAGCGTACAAGCTAAAATTGACGATGTTAAAAAAGCTCGCGAAGGAGCAGATGGTGAAGCCATCAAAAAAGCAGCAGATGATTTGTCTGCAGAAATGATGAAAATTGGTGAAGCTATGAAAACAGCTAATGACAACGCACAAAAAGAGGGAGAGGCTGTAAAAGAAACGTCTCCAGAGTCGGAAGACAGTAAGGAAAACAAAGAAAACGTATAAAAAGAAATAGTTTGGAAAGTGACTATCCTCTATGTTAGGATTATAAGTATATGGCAAAAGACTACTATCAAAGCTTAGGAATAGAAAAAAGTGCCGGAAAAGACGATATTAAAAAGGCTTTTTATAAACTTGCTGCAAAATATCACCCTGATAAAAAGGGAGGAGACGAGGCGAAGTTCAAAGAAGTCAATGAGGCATACCAAGTCCTTTCTGATGAAAAAAAGAGAAGAGAGTATGATACCTATGGTCAAACCTTTAATGGTGCCGGACCACAAAGTACTGGTGGAGGAGGTTTCGGTGGCTTTAATGGCGACTTCTCAAATGTAGAGTTCGACATGGGCGACCTCGGAGACATATTCGGAGACGTTTTTGGTGGCTTCGGCGGTGGACAAAGAGCAAAACGTGGCCGAGATATTTCTCTTGAAATAACTATTCCGTTTGAAGAAGCAATATTTGGAACACAAAGAACTATTCTTCTTTCAAAAGTTGGTGTTTGTAAAACGTGTACGGGTAGTGGTGCTGCGAAGGGAAGTAAATTAAAGACTTGTACCACCTGTAACGGTCAAGGAAAAATTCACGATAGCAAGCGCACTTTCATGGGCATGATACAAACAGTCAAGACCTGTGACACCTGCCTTGGAAAAGGAAAAATCCCCGAAGAGAAGTGTCATGACTGTCGTGGGGCAGGGGTACACAATATGAAAGAAGATGTAGAGTTAAATGTCCCTGCAGGAATTTCAAATGGCGAAATGATACGTATGAGCCAAATGGGGGAAGCTGTAGCCGGCGGTACATCGGGTGATCTGTATGTCAAAATATCAGTACAAAGTCACAAGCTATGGAAAAGAGAAGGGCATGATTTAACTCTTACACATAGTATTAAGCTCTCAGACGCGCTACTTGGTAAGAAGATAACCATTGACGGACTCGATGGACCAGTAGTCCTTGATGTTCCAGGTGGCATTTCTCCTAATGAAGTAATGAGAGTAAAGAGTCGCGGCGTACCGCATGTGCATGACAAAGGACGTCGCGGGGATATACTTGTGAAGCTCGATATACAGCTACCAAAGAAACTTTCAAGAAACGCGATGAAAATTATTGAGGAATTGAAGGAGGAGGGGCTGTAAAATTAGCTAGTGGCTGACAGCTATGAGCTAGCAGCCAAAAAAGAAAGCGGTGTCGTCCAAAGGACGACACTGCTTTCTTTTTTTCACACGTTATACTTTTCACATGCAAAAAATATATGAACCTTTTTATAATTTCCTCGATGAAAAGTATTTCTATCTAATATACGTGTTTTTAGCTTGACCATTTCCACTTTCTTTCTTACTAGCATTTCTTTTTTCAAAACTTGCAACAGAGAATTTTTAGCTCCTTATTCCCACCATCATCAGCGAGAATACTGGTCCACTACTTCAAATAATATTCTTTGGAGCACTACTCTCCGCGATATTATCGACTGCATCGAGCGCGATCCTTGCTCCAGCGACACTACTTTCTGAAAATGTCATAAAACCATTTTATAAAAATATGCACGATAATATTAGGCTTCGTATCATCAAGACAGGGGTAGTGCTTATGATGCTTGGACTCCTCCTCCTAGCCTCACAAGAAAATGCACACATTTACGAGCTAGTCGCAAGCGCGTACTCCGTAACACTCGTCGCAGGATTCGCCCCACTTGCTTTTGGACTTTACTCAAAGAGAGTAAACAGCTTCGATGCTTTCACTTCTATCATCTCTGGTATAGCTGTCTGGCAAATAACAGAAATGATAGGGACTAGTGTCCTTCCGACATTTATTGGATTCTTTGCGAGCATACTCGGCATGATACTCGGT
The DNA here is from genome assembly GCA_043751115.1 of bacterium. GTDB lineage: Bacteria > Patescibacteriota > Minisyncoccia > Phycocordibacterales > UBA5272 > UBA11704. The sequence continues at coordinate 26,180 of JAYVAE010000025.1, forward strand.
ACTTTTATTGGCAACCTTACTCGAAAGAAAGAAGCAAAAGAAGATGCCCTCATACAGCGCGCAAGCTAGATTAGTACTATGCCTTTCGCTCAAAATACGCTAAAATAGCACCATGAATAAAAAAGTTTTAGTGTCTGGAATACAGGCCAGTGGCCGTCTTCATATCGGTAACTATTTCGGTGCGATGAAGCAAAATATCGAACTCTCAAATAGTGGTGACTTTGAGTCCTACATTTTCATTGCGGACTATCACTCTATGACCACGCTCATGGATGCTGATGAAAGACGTAAAAATTCTTTTGACCTTGCTTGTGCTTACCTTGCTTGCGGACTAGATACGACAACCACAACTCTCTTTAAACAATCAGACGTTCCTGAACACACGGAGCTCTCATGGATACTTTCTACCGTCACTCCGATGCCGATGCTTATGCTTTCGCACGCTTTTAAAGATAAAATTTCTAACGATCTATTTGTGTCTATATTCGATGATGTTGAAAGACCTAAAGGTAACTTAACTTCAGAAAAAGCTGACGAGATACTACAACACTTAGTGGATATTAAATTTAGAGCAATAAATTCAGGCCTCTTTACCTACCCAGTCCTCATGGCGTCAGACATACTTATGTATCAGGCGAATCTTGTACCAGTAGGCAAAGATCAAGCACAGCATGTAGAAATGACCAGAGAAATGGCGGGCAAGTTTAATCGTGCATACAGTACTGATTTTTTCACTATGCCTCAAGCATATATAAAGAAAGAAGTTGAAATAGTGCCAGGTGTAGACGGCGTCAAAATGAGTAAGAGTAAGGGGAATGTCATACCACTTTTTGGCACTGATGAAGAAATAAAAAAGGCAGTAATGAGCATTGTCACAGATAGTGCGCGCCCAGAAGACAAAAAGAATGCAGACGAGAATACTATTTTTAATATACATAAACTTTTCTTAAATGAAGAGGAGACAAAAGAACTTAAAGCAAAATTTGAAGACGGTGGCTACGGTTATAAAGAAGCAAAGGAAAATTGTGCAGGCGCAATTATCTCCTTCATTGCACCAAAAAGGGAAAAGTATGATTATTATCAAAATCATCGTGATGAGGTCTTTGCCATTTTAGAACAAGGAAAACAAAAAGCCAAAAAGAGAGCAGAAAAAACCATGACTGATGTAAAAAAAATTGTTGGACTTAGCTAAAGAACTGTACACTTTGATACTGAACTCCGCTGGAAGTAAACTTGACATTTTATATAAAGTTAGTAATCTACAGTCCATACTCTTTTCCTACCGGAGCCCCTCAATCCGAACACCTCACTTTCTCAAAGTTGCGGTGCTTTTTCTTTTTCGTAATCGAGTCAGTCCTTCTTCAGGGGTCTCATGGTCGGTAACTTCCATGAACCGTCTATTAAGTTTCTTCTCAGTACTACGGATGAACTGCTTACTGTACTTAGAAATGTCACTTCCTTTAGGAATATCCTTTCGTATGTGTTTGTTAGTATTTTCGATACTACCTTTCTCCCAAGAGTGATACGGATGGCAGAAGTAGATTTTGACAGAGAGAAGTTTTTCTAATCTCTTGTAGTGACGGAAAAGAATGTCATTGTCGGTAGTAACAGTTCGTAACTCAGAGAATCTCTTTTTTATTATAACAAAAGATTTTTCTACATTCTGTATTGATACATCCAGTATCTGTTCCACAAAAGAAACTCTTGTCTTTCTGTCGACAAGCGTAAGGAGTATTCCTTCGCCACACTTCCCAGAGACAATGAAGTCGGCTTCTGCGTCCCCCAAGCGCTTCCTTTCGTTGATAATCTTAGGTCTTTTGTCTATGAACACTCTGTCTTCAAGTTTCTTAACCTTCTT
>JAYVAE010000026.1:0-14285 GCA_043751115.1 bacterium
GAATTGTGAGCGGAAATTATCAACGAGCCGTCAAATGATTATACTGGCTTTCGTTTCTCTGTTGTTGAGGAGAAGGGAAAGATAGTGGATGGGTTCTTAAGTTTTGAGAAAAAAGGTCACTTAGAAATTTACTAATACCTGGTGGTAGGTCAGAGACACCGAGAGCATCTCTTAGCACCTTCTTACATCCTTCCTGATACGACTCATAGTTTTCATATGGAGATGATATGAGAAACTTTACTTCCTGCTGCGTATTCTTAAGATTCTCTAATCCATTCTTTTCAGGCTGGTCGATAACAGCGAAGAAACTATCGCTCATCTGCCCAAAAGAAAACACATGGAGCATTGCCTTCATAAATTTCTTTTTCTTTTCAAAGGAGACTTCAAATACTTTTTTACTGACATCATCTACATCTTTTAAAAAGTTTCGGTACTCAAAACCTACTGGGTCGAAAATGCTTCCCACTACGTTTGCTCTATCCTCTTCTGGAAATGAAGCAGAATAATTGCTTGCAAAACCATGGGCAACTAATTGATCTCTAGAGACACTTTTAAGTTTCGTTTTATTTCTTGTTTCTTCATAGATTACAGGAACAGAGAGCGCATGCATCGCCTCCTGCCAAATATAGTTAAGGCCGTCGGGTCGCCCAGTAAAAAACTTTTCTGATAAATGAGTCATCTCGTGAGGAAAGAGCTGACTCATAAACAAAGCATTCAGACTAAGTTCTATTTGCTGTCCCTGATGAAGGTTAAGAAAATCAACTTTATCTGAAGCAACGCTACCATCATAATCTCCTTGTTCCAGAAGACCCGTAAACCTTATTTTTTTAATAGACCTCAAAATAGCTTTTGGCCAAATACTCATTGCATTGTCGAGTTCAAGAAGCTTCTTTTGAACATTCTCAAAAAAATCACTGAGATTGGTCTGCAATACTTCACCATCTTTTTTGAGAGAATTATACTTAATTCTATTTTCCCGCCACAAAATACTTGCCTTACTTAAATCTTTTATGACAATATCTATATCATACTTTTGATTAAGACGGGTGATGAGCGCTTTAACTTTTTCATAACCTGCTTCTATTTCCTTATCAAGGTCAGCACTTTTTCTTTTGTCAAACTCATCTTCTATATTTTCAATATTTACAAGTGCTGTTGTTGCCCCAAGACCCAGTAAAATCCCTCCAACTCCAGCACTCGCTTCTAGAGCCTTTGAAAGAAATTTTCTTCTACTTACGTCCACCCCCGCTTTCTCGGGGATTTCACTTTTTAAAGAAACATCGGTTTTCTTTTTAAAAAACATAAAGATCTCTACTTCATCTTCTCTTCAATATACTTCACAAGCTCGTCTATTTTTATTCTCTCTTGTTTCATACTATCTCTATCGCGCACTGTGACTGCATTATCATTAAGCGTATCAAAGTCCACCGTCACGCAGTACGGCGTCCCAATCTCATCTTGCCTTCTATATCTCTTTCCAATTGATTGCGAGTCATCATATTCACACATAAATCTCTCTGAAAGTTTCCTGAAGAGTGCGAGCGCCGGCGTCGCGAGTTCTTCTTTTTTAGAAAGAGGAAGTACTGCGACTTTTATTGGAGCGATATCCTTATGTAATTTAAGCACTACTCTCGTCTCATCTCCAACCACTTCTTCAGTGTAAGCATTGTCTATAAATGCAAGCCCCATACGCGCAACTCCTACAGCTGTCTCAACAATGTGCGGAACGAATCTTTCTCTCGTTACTTCATCAAAATAAGAGAGGTCCACTCCAGAAAACTTTGAGTGCTGTGACAAGTCCCAGTCACCTCGAGCGTGGACTCCTTCGAGCTCCTTAAACCCTCCAAGCATTGCGTAGTTGTACTCAATGTCATAAGCCTCCTTTGCATAGTGGGCAAGTTTGTCGTGTTTATGCCACCTGAGCTTTTCTTCGGGGATACCATACTTAATATAAAAATCCCATCTATCCATATGCCACCTTTCATAGAGTTCTTCTGTCTGACTTGGGTGATGAAAATATTGCATCTCCATTTGTTCAAGTTCTCGTGTGCGAAACACAAATTGCTTTGCGACAATTTCATTACGAAAGGCCTTACCTACTTGAGCAATACCAAAAGGAAGCTTTGGGTGAAGCGAGTCAATAGTATTTTTATATTCAAGGTAAATACCACCGCAGGTCTCCGGCCTAAGGTACATAACATTTTCTTCAGAAAGAGTGTCGACTGGTGAGCCAAGATTTGACTTCACCATCAGTGAAAATCTTTTTGCGGAAGTGAGGTCGGCACTATGACAATTACTACAAGTGAGTTTCTTTTCGATGCGAAGCTTATCAAGCTCAGTGTTGGTCCACTCAATAGTCTGTTTGTCAGCATTTACTCCAAACTCTTCGAGCACGTGGTCGGCCCTAAAACGTGATTGACATTTTCTACAGTCTATTTGCGGGTCGTCGAATCCATCGATGTGACCGGAGGCTTTCCATGTTGTCGGATGCATAAAGATGGCACTATCGAGCCCAACCATGTCGAGCCTACCTTGCACCATGTGCTTACGCCATATATCTTTTACATTATTAAAGAGGAGTGTTCCGTAGTGACCATAGTCATAGACACCAGAAAGCCCTCCATAAATTTCAGAAGAAGGAAAAATAAATCCGCGCCTCTTGCAGAGTGATACAATTTTTTCAAAAACTTGCTCTTTTTCCATATAGTCATCCTAACATATACTTGCTAATTCCAAAGAGATTACTCTTCTACATAGGCGCATGTCATCCTGGGGCGAGTGCGTACTCACACGAGAACCCAGGATCCAGGTTGGGACTAGAGGTCAGTATATAAATCTCTCCACTCATAATTTTCATTTTCTATGAGCTTAATTTTATAAGTTCGTCTTAGTCTCTTCATTTGTTTCTCTCTTGCTATCGCGATAGAAGGCTCCAAAAATGCTTCAAAATAAACGAGTGAGTCCACGTCATATTTTTTGGTGAAGCCTTCGGCAATTTTTGTCTTATGCTGATAAACCCTACGCCTCAAATCATTCGTCACACCGATGTAGAGAGTTCCGTTTCTCGCACTTGCTAGAATGTAGACAAAATAGGACATAATTTTAAAGTATAGCAAAGTGGCTTCCTAAGTTAAGACCTGGATCCCAGATATTTTTGGATTACCAAAAATTCCAGGATGACGCCCACTCTGACATAGTGTTCGTCGAGTAGTCTCCTTAGGAAGCAAATTCTCGGATGTAGTTCGAGGAAGAGCGAGTAGTGCGACTGAGGCGTACTCATTGTACGATGAAGAAGTACTGCGATGCTCTGACAAAGAAATACGCCGAGAATTTGCTTCCTACTTGAAGCCTCCGCCGAAAGAGGATACAAAGGATATAATCCCCCCAATAGAAAAGATAATAAAAAGACCCAAAAGTCCCCAAGTCAAATGTGTCCTTAGCTTTGTCCTCGCTTCCTCATTCTGATCCTTGTCGATGAAATAACGCATGACACCAAAAAGGAAATAAACAAGTGTGCCAGCAGATATGAGTCCGATGAGCGGTGTGAGTATAGTATCCACCAGCTCATTAAAGAAACTTTTCTCACCTGCCGCAAAGAGTGGCGCGCTTACAGTAAGTGTTAGGACGAGCAAGGTAAAAAGTTTCGAGTATTTTTGTATCATAATGGATTTAGTATACAGAGAAGGCGGGCGCTGAGCAAAGGAAAACAAAAAACGGCTAGAGGCCGCTTTTTTTTTAATTTTTCAAAATTGATCTTGATCAGTTTAGTACACTTGCTAGTATACCTTTGGAGTAGTCGGAAGTGCTGGAGTTGGTATTGACTGGATATTATTGATACCGAGTGTGCTTCCGATGAAAGCAACGATACCCCAGACAGAAACCATGGCGAATATTGCGATGAGCGCATAACCCATAAATTGTAGCCACCCCTTTCTTTTCTCTTCTCCTTCACTTCCCTTCCAAATGAACATGATGAGACCAAAGAAGAATGCGAGTACACCGAGCGAGAGAAGTATTGGACCCGCGAGACCGATAAGCTGTTGTATCAATTTGACAAGATTGATAAGTCCTTGGCCAGGAGCGTCACCACCACCACCACCAACGTTGATACTAACTTGCGTCTGAGCGTAAACACTTGCAATTCCTGAAAAGATACTGGCACCGATAAGAGAAACAGCGAGAGACAATTTTTTCATAAAATAAATAATTTATTGCTTATTTTCTAAGTATTGCACGCCTTGTAAAAGGGCGCAAGTGATATGGGGATAGTGGTGGCAGTTATTCGTTATTAGTAATTGGCAATTGGTTGTAGCTAGCTAATAGCGGATGGCGGATAGCTATTAGTCATCCGCCATACGCATACAATGTACTTTTTACGGTCTAGATTACTACCAATTGTTATCGGTAATTCATGAAGATATAGTAGTCTCTGCCAAAAGTCTATTGACAACATAAGGTTTAACCGACCCACAGAGTCCAATGCCCCGTGGGTCGGAAAAAACTTTACTGTAATTCATAAACTTATACTTGCTTGCTCGGACTCTTGCCTATGGCATACTAGATCAATCACCACGAAAGAGACCCTTATGAAGTTCCGTCTTCATCGGGAGCTTTTTTATTTTTCTGTCTGAGGATTTTCTTTTGTGCGTCTATATAAAATATCTTTGCTTCCGCTCTCTTGAGAAGTATCGAGCACTTTTTCTCATTTGCTGGGGAAAGCACGCCGAGTAATCTCTTTTCCAATTTTACAAAACTAACGAGCGATGAATAATCTCCATCGCTAGAAACGAGCAACATTTTTTCATAAGCATGTGTATAAAAATCTTGAGTAGCTTTTAGAACAAGATCTGCATCGCAGTTACCTTTTGGTTTTCCGTTGTTATCATAAACTACCTCCTTAAAAATAAGGATATAGCCACACTCTTGCAAGTGAGCATATAACTTTCCATATTTCGGTACATTTCCTATAAAAAGGTAAGCTGTTTTAATTTTAAATTTATCAGTTAGTTAGACTCTAAACTTTTGTAGTCAAGTTCCCAGCCGAGAGCTTTCAAACCTTGATGTAGATTAGCTCCATCAATAAATGCAAAGTTGTTGTCTTCAGAAGGCATTTTCATAAGAAAAGTATAGCACCTGCACTAAGGGTAAACGATTTTCTTGGCGCTCGGATTTTAAGAAATAAGTTAATTAACCACGGATTTTTGTACTCAAAAATCCGTGGGAACAGCTTGTTACAACCAATCTCTCAAATAAGACTATTTTACAAAGTTTTTGTTTATCTTTTCTTACAGCATTTGGCTTATCTCTTTCGGCTTGTACACCCTTGACAAATCTATACTTTCGTGTATACTGTATCTCATACGGAGGCGACGGAATAAGCAGGCTCACAAGACTTTGCAGACACCAAAACCCCGATCGGTTTACCGACTGATCTTTGAAATTTGTTTCGACCACGCTCCTTGTTCAAAAAGGTGCGTGAGGCAACTCAACACCTGGTCCCGTAAGAACGGACCGAAAGGACATCAAATGACAACCAGCACCCGTAATTGGATTTCTGATCTGTGCGCAGCAGTGCGTGCAGCTGCAGCAAGTGGAACTTCTGCTTCACCCGCAGCAGCGGCCGCTCCCGCAGCCATCGTGCTGGCCTCATCGCCGGCACCGACAGCTGGTGGCACCCCGCCGCCACTTCCTCCTGCCTCCCCGCCTCCTGGCGGTGGTGGCTCGAGGTGTAGCTCTCCAGCACCTTCGGATGTCTGGGGGAAGTGGTTTCGCGAGAATTTCTACATTCTATTTGTCTTCGCCTTCATCTTTTTCTCGGTCACGGCCGCAGCTTTATACAACTCGAGCGATGCTCGACACGAAGAAAGCTTGCGTCACCTTGAAAATGACCGCATCAAAAAGTGCGGGAAGGCAGCGGAGGATGGCGGAGTCATGCCACAAGGTTGCGGGGGGCAACAATTGCCTCCCAAGACCAATTCACTCCAGGCAACTGGCGTGATAACGAACTGTCCAGCATTACAAGTCGGTAGGTTTACCGTCTATGACGGAACCGCTCGGCGTGGTTGCACTGCAGAAGTTCGCGGCAGTCAACAGCTACGGCTGAAGGGGAGGTTCAGGGTCACACAAATGAAAGACGGCAACGTCGTTTCGTTTGTCAACCTGAACTGTGACAACTACGAGTACGCCGGCTCCCAACCGGTACTGACGACGCAAGGAGGCTACAACAGCCACACCTGTGTCGGGATCGGCAAACCGACGGACATGCCGGAAAGCATGACAGTCACCATCACATCAATCTGAAGGAGATAGACCATGACCGACGCAGCGGCACCCAAGGAAGAGAAGAAGGAAGCAGGCAAAGCGCCCTTCATGCCCCCCTGGGCATGGCTGGTGTTCTTCATCGTGGTGGTCGTGACGAAGGACATGTGGTTGTCTTTTTTTTACGACCTCATGCAATTCTTCAAGGCCAACTTCGGGACATTCCTCCTGATAGCGGCTGCCGGATTTGCCTTCAAAGCCCTCAGCAAATGGGAGGGCTTCAAAAAGAAGGAATAGAAGGCGGCCTGAAAGTTCGACTTTAGTAGACGGGATACATTGTCTCTCACATAACACACCAAAGCGTAAAACGGAGTTCCGTTTACGCTACCGGAAGACCGGAGTGTGAATGTGAGAGCTCTGTCTCCCGTTTTTTGTTTTCTCTGTTTTAATTTATGAGCGACAAGAGTCTGCTATCATTTTTACACAATTTTCCGAGTAACAGTTTTACGATAAATGGGGTTACTCACCTTCTTCACCATACTTCATCATAAATGGGTGGAGCTGTTTCCGGGGGGGTTGTAATGCTCCGTGTTTTCCCTGTTGGAAAAGTACTAGGACTAGTCTCTGTAGGAAGGCGACCACCCGCACCGGCAGAGCCTGTAGGGAAAGAACCATCTCCCGTCGGAGGAGTATCAATAATAAACTTCGGCACTCGTATATTCGTCGCATTTTCAGAGTTAGTAAAGAAAATATTCTGACCGAAAGTTATGATACCGTACACAGAGAAAGCGCAGAAGAGCGCAATGAGTCCCCAAAGTAGCGTCTGCTTGCCACTTGTCACCCCCTTTTCATTACCATTTTGCTGAGCCCAAATAAAGCGGACCACGCCGAGGAAGAAGCCAACCACAGAGACTGCAAGGAGCAATGTGCCGACGGCTGCGACCACATATTTATTAGCATCATTTATAAAGTCTCCAAAACAGCTAAGACAAAGTGTATCCTTATACCCTTGTGCAAAAGTGAAAGCAAATGTAGTAGAGAGCGCGAGCACTGAAATAATTATTTTTGAGAGCATGCGAATGGATATAAGCTTTTATAAAAAAAGTATAGCATGGGTACTCATTTCGTATAGGGGACTGGCGAGAAGTAAGCTATAGCTACCCCAAAACAAATACCCACATTTTGTAGTTAGAGGATTTCCCGAATTCTATTGTAATACAAGGAGTAGATTGCTAATCCTATTTTTGAAAACCTCGGTATTTGTTTTTGGGTGGCTATAGAGGAGGCAGAAAGAGTACTGCCAGTCCCTGAACTGGCTTTAGCTAATGGCCTTTGAATTGTCATCCTCGCGAACGCGGGGATCCAGAAGTAACAGAATTCATGGATCCCCGACTCGCTTTGATTACAAAGCTCTCGAGGATGACAAACTCGATAAAAAAACTATAGATCGTCATAAAGATCTTTCCAATCTTTATTTATTTTTTCTATCTCTCGAATCTTCCATGCGCGATTCCATTTCTTCATCTGCTTCTCCCTTGCAATAGCGAGCGAAACATCCAAATACGTTTCAAAATAAACCAGTGAAGCGACATCATATTTTTTGGTAAAACCTCCTGCTCCTTTTGTTTTATGCTCATAAACTCTACGCTTGATATCATTTGTGGCGCCGATATAAAGTGTGCTATTTCTTTTACTTGCCAAAATGTATACGAAGTAAAACACGGTGAGAATCTACCTCCTTTTTAAATACCCTTCTCCATGTAAATGCTCTTTTATGGTCTTTTCTATTTCATTTCCGTCTTTGCACTCCATGAGCTTGATGCGCAGCTCTTTGGCGCCATCAAACCCATTGCAGTACGCCTTGTAATGCTTTTTCATAATGGCAAAACTTTTTATATCGCCGAGCTTTTTCTCAAAGAGACGCACATGTGCGAGGCTAATGCGTAGCATCTCTTCTTTTGATTTTCCCTTTTCGAAAGCCTCTTCATCGAAAAACCAAGGGCAACCAAAGACACTGCGTCCGACCATGAAGCCGTCGAAGCCTGCCTCTTGTGAAAGACGCCTCCCCTCTCTCACACTTTTAATGTCACCATTACCAAGGAGTAGAGGTCCGCCTTCTTCTACGCTACCTGCATACGCTCTCACAAAATCGCTGATCTCTCGCCCTAGCTCCCAATGAGCTGGGACCGCTGACATCTCTTTCCTTGTACGAAGGTGTAATGTGAGGGCTGGTATTTTGGTATCAAGAAGATGAGGAAGCCAATCTCTATATTCTACTTTATTATATCCTATACGAGTCTTCACCGAGACCGGCATATCTCCCGCCACTTCTTGTGCTGCTTTCACTATTTCTACTGCGAGCAAGGGAGTGGTAATGAGCTTCGCGCCCGCGCCTTGCTTACCAATAACGTCTACAGGGCATCCCATGTTGATGTCCACTCCGTCGAAGCCTAGCTCTCGGCAGAGAGTGACAGCAACTTTCATTGTTTCCGGACTACTTGTAAAAAGCTGAGCAATTATAGGGCGTTCTTTTTCTGTATATTCTAAATCACGCTTGAGCACCTCGCGCCCGGGCGAAGCGAGGCCGTCTGCAGCTACGAACTCTGTCCACGTGACATCAGGTCCCCCACCTACTTCACCGGTACGAGAGTGAAGTGCCATCATCTCTCGAAAGGCGGTATCAGTAACATCTGCCATAGGGGCGAGCGCGGTGAGTATTTCCCCTTTGGCAACTTTTTCATTATAGAGTTTTTTCCAAAAGCCTCGCGGAGGCAAATTGTTTGGTGAACTACGAGACTGACTACCAGGCAAATTGCTAGCAAAACTATCAGGCAGACTATCAGGCAAGCTATCTTTCATATTCATAAGTCGTGGTGGCTTGCGCAGTACTAGATCCCGTAACATTAGCATCTGGCGCGAGTCGATAATAAATCTTATCACCAAAGCGAAGATCGACAGAGGTTGCTCTATTAAGAAATGATGCTTCTTTACTTTCTCCACTTTTGTCAAAAAATGCGCTCACTGCCTTTGACCATACAACCTTTTCATTCTGATTCAGCGAGAACACAAACTGTGTCTTGACTTCATTTGAAAGCACAAAGGTAACATCACGAACGGAATCAACACGCACTACCCCTATATTTGAAATTGCTGTCTCAACTGTCTCCTTAAGGAAAACTATTTTTCTTAAGTCGTCGCCCGACAGCGGCTTCTCGCTCTCTAAAAGCGGTAAGGTAAATGATCTTTCATCGACATAGACCATATTGTTTTCATCAAGGAGACTACCGCCCTCGAGACGTAACACCGGCTTGCGAAGCGTGTACTCTATTCTCATTTCTTTTTTTAGTATATTTCTTGAGACATACAAGGTGTCTACTTCAATAAGAGAAGCCCTCAGCCTTTTTTCAAAAGGTGAAAGAGTTGGGGTGAGTATGGATGCAAATGGGAAAATACCAGCGTACTTTGTTTTTAAAATATCGCCTGCTCTCCCTCTTACCTTTTCTGCAAGCGGAAGCTCAGAAACTGACACTACTTCATACGCTGAGACAGGGCTTTTCAAAAGATAAAAATAGCCGCTCACGAGAAGAGCGAGAAACAGTGAAATAACAAAAAATTTTTTCCTTCCTTTTTTCTTTCTCTCGCTTCTTCTAAGCGGTTTCCTTTTTAATTTTTCCAAGTTTTTCTTTTCCAACATAAGGAATGAGTACTAAAGGAACTTGTATATTCCCATCTTCTTGTTGATAATTTTCAATGATAGCTGTAATAAGTCTCGGCGTTGCGGCTGCTGTGTTATTCATCGAGTGAGCAAAACGCATTTTGCCTTCGACATCTTTATAACGAATGTTAAGGCGTCTTGTTTGAAAGTCATGGAAATAACTCGCGCTGTGTGTCTCTCTATATTTATTTTCTGAGGGCATCCACACTTCTATGTCATATTTCTTAACTTGTCCGAGGCCAAGATCGGCGCCACAATTAACCACAGTATGATACGGCAGGCCCAGCTCTTCCATCATCTCCTCAGAATGTCTGGTTATCTCTTCATGAAGGCGAACACTTTCCTCGTGCGACGCCTCGCAAAAGACAACTTGCTCACATTTGAAAAATTCATGAACACGTACAAGCCCTTTCACATCTTTGCCATGACTTCCTGCCTCCTTCCTAAAGCACGGTGAGAAGGCAATATATTTAAGCGGGAAAATATTTTTATCGAGCACTTCACCGGAATGATAGTACATGGTTGCAACTTCGCTGGTACCAGCGAAATATTCTACCCCATCTTTGTAGAGATCGTCCTCTCCTTGGGGCAAATAACCTGAGCCAAGTAGTGACTCACGCTTGACGAGTGACGGTACCACCATCGGTGTAAAGCCTTTCTTGGTCCAGCGATGCATTGCGTATTGCCAAATGGCCATTTCAAGAAGAGCACCATCATTTTTAAGAAAATAGCCACGAAAGCCAGAGGTCTTAGTGCCACGTTCGAAGTCCACCATGTCTCCTTGCTCCATGAGCTCTATATGACTTTTTGGTGTAAAAGAAAAACTCTTTATCTCTCCCCATTTTCGTAGCTCGACATTATCCGCGTCGCTTTCTCCTTCGGGCACGCTCATATCCGGAATATTCGGGACCGCAAGTATAAGTTTACGCCACTCCTTCATTATCTCATCAAGCTGATCTTCCTTTTGTTTAAGGCCTTCTTTCAGTGTCTTCATTTCTTCTATGACGACACTTCTCTCTCCCTCTGTCAGCGCTCCTACTTTTGCCACACTTTCCCCTACTTTATTTTGCTTTGCTCGAAGCTCTTCTACTTCCTTAAGAAGAGAGAGTCGTATATCGTCAAGCGTAAGAAGCTCTTCAACTTTAAAAGCGCTTCTCTTTTTTTCAGCCCCGAGAGCAATGAGGTCTTTATTTTCTCTGATAAATTTAATATCAAGCATAGTATTTGTATTCTATCATGCTTTCTTTTTCTTAGCAGGACTTACACACTGGCGACCTTCTTTGTCATAACCTTTATTTTCTCGTCACCGTACAGAAAGTACGTTTCCTTAAAAATAAAGGTTTGTATCCAAGACGCTCGACTGGTGTCTCGTCCTCGAATCGCATTTGAATCAACAGATTCATGTCTCGGACCAAGTGTCTAAGTCCTTAAAAAAGAGCTAGCAAAAAATAAGCTTTGGGCTTACGCCCTGGTGAAATCTCTCTTGCTAAAGACCTTCTTGCATGCCAAACTAGGGTAGCTATGAAAACTCACTACACCAACGAAACATTTATGGAGTCGTCGAAAAATACTGTGCCGAAAGTGCATATCGGAGGCGATCACTATCACTATGAGCCAAAAGACATGAGCGACCGGGTTGCCTATGTCATCGTTCATGTAGCAGCAAGAGCTGCCGACCTTCTCTTTAAGAAAAGATATGGTAACCGCGCAATCGTCCTTGAAACTATCGCTGCAGTACCGGGAATGGTGGGAGGACTCTTACAACATTTAAAAGCCCTACGCTTTATACGGGACGACAGAGGCTGGATAAAGGCACTCATTGATGAAGCAGAGAATGAACGCATACATCTCCTTGTGTATAGCCAAATAGCAAAGCCGACAGTTTTCGAAAGGACTCTCGTTATGGTAGTGCAATTCTTTTTTTATCATCTCTATTTCATTCTCTACTTTTTCTCTCCGCGCACCGCTCATCGTACGGTAGGATATTTCGAAGAAGAGGCAATACACAGCTACTATACCTATCTCTCACTCATAGACGATGGAACCATAAAAAATATCGACGCTCCAGAGCTCGCGAGAGAGTACTGGCATTTGAAGGAAGGCTCTAAGCTTCGTGACGTCGTCATCGCGACAATACATGATGAAGTGATACATCGCGACGTCAATCACACCTTTGCAAATGATTACAAAGGAACGCATTTGTGGAAGTAAAAAATATATGGAACAAATCAAGCCTGTTGAAAAAATCTCTCCTGCTAATAAGTTTCTTATAAAACTAAAAAGTTTAGTCACCTCAAAAAGCATTGCTTACGGCGCTAGCGCTGCTATCGGAGCAGTCTCTGGTTCAGCTTTACAGGAGCAGTCAAGGACTGCGACAGGATATGATCCTATTTCTCATGCAACACTAAAAGCTGAACTCGTGAGTGGAAAAGAAAATGGAAAAGAAAAAAGTGAATTTGAAGAACAAAAAGAGGTTAAAAAACGAGCAGTACTTGAGCGTTTCCAAAGTATGATAGGTAAGATAAAAAGAGCAGACCCTCGCGAAGTAATAAAAAACAGTGAGACTTACAAGCAGTTAAAAGACCAATTTTTAGATTTAGTTAAATATATAGACGACGCCTCTTTCTGGGTTCCAGCATTATTCACTTTCATTCTTCTTGGCGGTTATTTAGACAGAAAAATAAGCGCTCTTCAGGGAGACCCTGTGAACAAAGCTGAAATGATGATACTCCGTGAAAAAATAAATGAGATTATTGGCGCAGTAGAGGACCTGCAACATAAAATTGAAATAGGCGGGGTGGCCTCACTCACTCCGGAAGAAGTTGAGGGCTTAAAATACATTGTACGTAGAGCTTCAAGCACACTCCCCGAGGTAGATGACTTAAACACTACAGATAAATAAAATAATTTCTTCAAAAAGGACCACTTTGTCGGAATACCCGGAATCGAACCGGAGTCGTATCCACCCCATGGATATATACTACCACTATATTATATTCCGAAATGCTTGTTCCTCATGGTAAGTATAAAAGGGAGTAGTAAGAAAGTAAATGCATATAAAGATTACATAGGAAGATTGGAGTGGAATCTAAGGTAAGGTAAGACGCGAGAGATGATACCCACAAAAAAGCGAGCATATAACGCTCGAAGTTCTCTTACGGCAAAAGCTCTTGATACTTTTCGAACGTATTTTTTGCCTGTTCCACTTTTTGCAACACACCGTCTACTACTTGCCCGGCATCACCTTGCATGATTGGTGCCATCTTTATCATATTCCTCATTTCTTCACTTGCGACTTGCACTATAACTTGTGACTCAGGCACATTTTGTAATATCTCTGTGGTCGCAACAAAGGACTCACCGATGAAGGGGAAAAAAAGCTCAAAGAATTTTATAATCCCGAAGATGAGAAGTCCTAATATAAGGACTGTGAAAATAAAGAGAGCAATGACACCATATTTGAGGTATTTAAGGATGCTTTTTCCTTCACCTCTACCGATTTTTTGTAAAAATTTTTGTACTAACTTAACGAATACCAGCTTTTTTATAGACATATTACCTATTCTACTACAAAGTTGGAAATTTATTTCAATTTTTTGTAAAACAATCTTGGGGTGGACGTCCTTAGTAAAAGCTGGAACCAGATACAAAGCTATATATTTGATACGTATAGAATTCTTAAGCAGTATCAATATATAAAATATGCTTGATTGGTATAAGGCATGTATCACAAGAATGTATTTAAAAGAGAATAGTAAACAAAAAAGCCCCACACCGAAGCGCGGGGCTTCTTTGTGTGGGGGCAGTTCGACCTAAGTGGAAACTCCGTTGCGAACTTTTGCTTGTCTGAGCCTCTCGACGCAATCCATGTCGGTGAAGCCGAGCTCTTCGTAGGTGGTCTGACCGGAAAACACCAAGTCACGAACGTTCTCGACAAGGACTTCGACGGTCTTGTGATGAAGGGTTGGGTCAAGCATCGTCGCGAAGTGTCGCAACGCAGCATCTTTTGGGCTCATGAGGATCTCCATTCGGTTTGGGTGAGAAATTGCCAATGAACAGACTAATACAACCTAACACTACATACTGTACCTGTCAATGGATGTTGGTGCTGGCGGATTCGCCCACAAGTCCACTGTGCACCGTCGCGCTTGTGGCTCCAGGGCAGGCCTCTCGTGGTTTCGCTTGCTAGCGAAACATCACTGCGAACTCCACAGACTAAAGAACGCTGGGCTTACGCCACAGCGGATTAGGTCGCAATCCTTTGGATTGCTATAGTTGAATAGCTTCGCTATTCAACATGTTTTGTAAACAA
>JAYVAE010000027.1:0-3259 GCA_043751115.1 bacterium
TGGGTAACCTCAAGACGATGCTCTCGGGCGCGTACAAGGCCTTCGGATACGCCAAGTACGCCGACCGCTACCTCGGCGCCTTCGCCTACCGATTCAACCCCACGCCGCTTCGATTTGGCCGATCTGGTCGTGCGCCTGGTTGTCGACGTCTGCCGCTGCGCGGCAACGCCCGAGCGCGTCATTCGACAAACTTAGGTTCATTTCTAATCAGGAAGAAAAAAGCTCCTGGACATGAAGTCGCAAGGAGCTAGGGGAGGTCAGAGCAGACTAGGCTGCGCGAGGCATGGAAACGACGTTGCTGCTGGTGGCAACAGGCGTCGACGTGCTCGAAGAGTCGGTGTCAGCGTTTTTCACCATCTGAACGAGCTTGAGAGCTTGTTCCTGGAGCATGGCGTCCAATGAGTTGAAGGAAGGATCGGAGATGAGCGACTGAAGAGTCGTGTACATCTCGGGCGCGTTCTTGTTGAGCGCGAGTTTCAGGGACTGGCCAGGGTTGTGCCGAGGCATGACCTTGTTCGAAGTCTTCTTGCCGACAGCTTGGGCTGCGTCGGCACGAGTCTGAGCTTCGGCGGCAAGTTGCGTGAGCCGGGATTCAGCGTTGGTACCGTGTTTCTTGTAGGTAGCCAGTGCGTTCGTGAAGGAAACCTGACCGCTCTTGACCAGGTCGTGAACGTTCTTCGGCATGGCAGCGAACAGGAGGCGGCCTTCGATCTTGGACAGGTCACAGCTCAGGCGTTCAGCGATGTCGTTGACGCTGTGGCCGAAGCGGATCAGGCGCTTGATGGCGACGGACTCTTCCAGGGGAGTCAGAGGCTTACCGGTCGCAGTGGTCAGGAGTTCGAAGGTGAGGTCGTCACGATTCGTACCCTTGGCTGCGATGACGACAGGGATCGTCTCGATCGTTGCACCTTCGGAGATGGCCAGGAGGACAGCTTCGAGTCGGCAGTGTCCGTCGGTCACGTAGATAACGTGGGTACCGTTTTCGAGAGCGGCGTAGCCAGCGAGAGGGCGATGGTTCCAGAAGCCGCCCTTCTTCATGGAGTTGGCGAGCGAGCGGACGTGATCGCGCTTCTCTTCGTTTTCTTCGCGGACGTTGAAGCCGGGGAGAACACGAATGTTCTGCGGCGGGACTTTCCAGAGGTCAGAGCTGCCTTGGCCGAGGAGCTTCATGGTCTCCTTGACGTTGGCGGGGAACAGGTTCGTGTCGAACGTTTCTTGAGCGTGGTTCATTGAGAATTCCAGTTCGCATAGGTAGGCAGCGGAAGCAGCCAGATGGACCTTGCGTTGCTGATATGCCCTGTGGTGGAACATAAGTGGACAGAGGTTAGGAATCAGGAAAGCGTGGTACGCAAGCTGTATAGATGTACAGACAGCGGCGTTACACGATTACGTAATGTGATTCTGACGGGGGTGGAAAATACGCTATAAGGAGTAGACTCTCGACAGGTGCGCTTGAACCTTCATCGGTCCGAAGTGAGTTCTTGCGCCTGATTTCGCCGCAAGGGCCGCACATGGAAAAGAGAGTTTTGTCATTGGTTGTCGGGTGTGCGATCCTTTGGGGCGCGGGCTTGGCGGAAGCGCAACCGATCACGACGCCAGCACAAGCGGCGGCGGCGGGTAGGGGTGACGGCCAGGCAAGAAATCCCACAACGAGCGGAGCCATCAACACAACGAACGGTGCGGTGTACGTGCCTGGGTACAACACGACTGCGCCTGAGCAAACCTACTTCGGCGGAGGAAACGGGAACGTCAGCGGGCCGACTTCTGCAAAGCTCGCATCGTGCGGTACGAGTACGTCGGCAGAGTGCGTGGCCATCAGGCTGATGCAGCACAAGTCGTCGACGGCCAACCCGGTCACGATCAACCCGCTGGACCCACTCATCGTGAATGCGCGGGCAGTGAAGTCGAATCCAGCACCTACGCTTGGTGCGACGGCTGCAGTTTTTGTCGAACCACCGACGGGGCCGGCATGCCTGCCAGGCAGTTCGACGACAGGTACTGGATCTGTGATCGAGACGTGCGAGTCGAACAGCTCGATGACGGACGTGACGTGCCAGAAGCCGTTGGACTTCGAGATCAAGCCTTGGTGGTCCTACACCTGCGAAAAGTCCACGCAGATCGTGACACAAGCAACGTGCGACAAGATACTGCAGGTCACAGTGGATTGGGTACCAAACTGTGCTCTGGGTGAAAACGTCGCGGAGGTTGGTTTCGGGTGGGATTACCACTATCGGAGCGGCCATGACCTATATGGCAATGGAGGCGCAGTAAGAGCGAAGTGCTACCCGGCGCAAGCGAGCACGGTTCGCATGACGCTGTGGGGTGGTGACGCAAGCGAGAGTGCTTTTGGCTCTGGTGCGAACTTCAACCCTCCTCCGCAGATAGCACAGATTCCCACGGGAGATTCAATCGACGTTCCGACGACCGTCACGTCTGTGATAGTTGGGGCAACGTCGAACATCATGATCTTGCCGGGGTCAGGTTGTTCTGCAGGAATCTGCAGCTATAAGATGTCGCGCGGATCAAAGATTTACGCCTGCGCAAGCGGGTTCATTGGCTGGATGACCGAGGATTACTTCGGAAGTACGTTCAACATAGTGGCGCAGTACGACGAAGGGGTTTTTGGATATGCTAACCAAATTATGTGTTACGCAGCGCCGGTACCTGAAGGCAATTTTGGGTGCGGTCCAGGAGCAGTCCTCAGCGGTGGACTGTGTTACGTGTCAAGCGTTGCGTCACCGTATGTCGTTGGTGTCGGAAGTGGTTCGCGAAACTTCACGGTCAACTTCGTAAAGCCAGATTTCGTACCAGTCGCGACTGATGTGTGGGTATCAACCTGCGCCGCACTGGAAGCGAGTGCAAGTTGCACCAAAGTCGGAACATCGTGCTTGGACGGGCCAAGTAACAAGACAGTGAACGGAGCACAGATAGCGCGTGCGTGCTGGAAAGAGAAGCTTGACTACGAGTGCATCACAGCAGGGGGGGTCAACAATTGCGCGCCGTTGATTGCAGAGCCGCTGTGCGGCCAGAACGCGGTGGATGATTGCGTGGACTGGGCGGCCAACGGAACGTGCACAACATTTCGAGCGGGCTACAAGTGCACGAAGGAAATGGGCCCTCCAGCAGGAGTGACCCAAACCGGCACGGGCTACGACATCGTCCGTGATGCGCTGAATGAATCGGCGTGCGACATCTACAGAACGAACGCCGACTGCGTTAAGCGCAGTTCAATCTGCACAGTCACCGGGCCGAAGACCTT
>JAYVAE010000028.1:0-3231 GCA_043751115.1 bacterium
CATAATCCACTGCTTGTGCAGGTCCCCGTCTATTCCTTTGAGTTTTAATCTTGCGATCGTACTTCCCAGGCGGTTCTCTTACCGCGTTAGCTAAGCCACTGTGAGGGTCGATACTCACAATAGCGAGAGAACATCGTTTAGGGCGTGGACTACTGGGGTATCTAATCCCATTCGCTACCCACGCTTTCGTGCCTCAGTGTCAGGTATGTGCCAGTGTACTGCCTTCGCTTTTGGTATTCCCCATGATATCAACGGATTTCACCCCTACACCATGAGTTCTGTACACCTCTCACAACCTCTAGTCTTGCCGTTTCTCCTGCCCATCCTGGGTTGAGCCCAGGGGTTAAACAGAAGACTAACAAGACCACCTACACACCCTTTACGCCCAATAAATCCGGATAATGCTTGGACCACTCGTATTACCGCTGCTGCTGGCACGAGTTTTGCAGGTCCTTATTCATGAGGTACCGTCAATAAACTTCTTCCCTCATAAAAGATCTTTACAAACCGAAGCTCTTCATCAATCACGCGGCGTCGCTCCGTCAGACTTTCGTCCATTGCGGAAGATTCTCGACTGCAGCCACCCGTAGGTGTATGGGCCGTGTCTCAGTCCCATCGGTGGAGGTCAGGCTCTCACCTCTCCTAAGCGTCATAGCCTTGGTAAGCCATTACCTTACCAACTAGCTGATACTGATTAGGCCGCTCCTCTTGCGATAAATCTTTACCCTTGCGGGACCATCGTGTATTACTCTTCCTTTCGAAAGGCTATTCACGACAAGAGGGCACGTTCCTAATTTATACTACCTCGTTCGCTACTAAACTGCAGGTTTCCATATCTTACTTGTATTGCTACTCATTTGATACTTCCGCCTGTTAGTTCCGTTCAACTTGCATGCCTTATCCACGCCGCCAGCATTCATCCTGAGCTAGGATCAAACTCTAATTAAAAGAGACAGGGCAAAAGAAAATATTCTTTTGTTCCTATAAATTATGTATGTATTTCACTATTCTGTTGACAAGGTGCGCTCTGTTTTTCTTTAACGCTTTTTTTATTTAAAATCTTACTTAAAATAATTCAAGGAAATTTAAGAATAAAGAGGAGACAAAGAAAAACACAGCTTCTTCATATAACGAAGAAGTAAGAGAGATTATAGCGCGAGATAAAAGGAAAGTCAAGGAGATTATTAAAGAGGATACTAAAGATTCTTTTGAAGCAAAGATACAAAAAAGAATGACTTGTGTCAGAAGCTATTTCAGTAGAATTTCTAACAAACTTTTCTCTGTAGTCTCTCCTCTAGTCTCTCTGGATTTTTATAACTTTTCTGCTATACTCGGCGCATGACTATAAACCCCATTCCAATTATTGCAATTGATGGGACGATCGCTTCTGGTAAAGGAACGATAGCGAGCAAGCTCGCAAAACGACTCGGCTTTCACTATCTCAACTCCGGAGCCCTCTACAGACTTTCGGCACATCTCGCCATAGTACATGCCATTGATATTTACGATCATACCGAAGAAAATTTAAATCAGGTTGTCTCACTTATCGTGGAGGAAAGTAAGCATGTTACCTTTATTGAAAAGCAAGTTATTTATAAAGATGTTGATATATGGCCACTTCTTTCTTCCCAAGAAATGGGAAATAGTGCTAGTGTTATTTCTTTCTTTCCTCCGCTCCGGGCGGCGATACGATACTTTCAAAGAGGGCGCATAGAGGCTCCTGGTCTTGTAGCAGAAGGGCGAGACATGGGAACCGCTGTTTTTATTGACGCTACTTCAAAAATTTACTTAGACGCGTCAGTTGAAGTGCGCGCCACAAGAAGGCTCGCTGAAGAAGAAAGAAGAAGTTCTGGAAAGACTTTTAACATGCTTTGCGAAGAGCTAAGAAAGCGGGACGAAATAGACAAAGGACATGCTGTAGGAGCGCTCAAACTAGCGCCGGATGCTTTTTTTATTGACACAAGCAACATGACTATCGAAGAGGTACTCGAGACGTGTTATGACTGGTATTTAGAAAAAGAAAAGTAGTAAAAAATAAAGAAATATAGTTTGCTTCTACGAAAAAAGCGAGACCCTTTGCTTCACCTCTCTTCTTTATTTTTTATTCACATACAAAATGTACTTCGGGTGACGTTTCTTTTCCAAAGAGAATTACCTCCCCACTTATATCTTTCTCTTCAAACATTTTTTCAAAAAGCACTTTATCTGCGGGCATCATTTCGCTATATGGTAAATCTGTCTTTGCAAAAAAAGTAGGAGGACCCATTTCAGAACCCTCTTTCGGACAACCTTCCCACACAGAGAGCGTATAAAAGTGAACTTCCATGAAGGGTTTTCTTTCACCTTCTTTTTCAAGAATAAAAAGGACTGTACCTTTGTGCGCGAGATCTTCCTTTTCACATGAGACAGAAGATTCATCAAAAAGTTCTCTCCTTGCGGTATCTTCTATAGTTTCGTCATAGTCCTCCATTTTTCCACCATAACCATTGTAGAGCCCAAGGCTATACTCTACCCTGCCTTCTTCAGAATGTATCGCCTGCTTTTTACGAGCAAGGCAAATTTCTCCTTCTTTATTTTCTAAAAAAACTACTGTTGCATTTTTCATATTTTGTTTTTAAATAAAGTCAAAGCTATTCTCCACGTTTTACCTTCATACGGAGAGTAACGGCAACGAGAATGAAGAATGAGAAAAGTGTGAGCGCCATAAAAGGGAAAGTTACGAAGCCAAATTCTACAAAGGAGGGCTTCGCGCAGTCGACAAAGACAGCGTTTGCTGCGCACGGAAGGAAAGCATCGTAACCCATTTGTAAATACTGATGGTAAAGGGAAACAATAAAACCAACTGCTGAAAGAGCTAAAATATAACGATATACGGTAAAGTCTTTTCTCATCCAAGCGATAAAGAAGAGTATGACCATCGGATAGAGTGCGACGCGCTGAAACCAGCACAGCGCGCAGGGTGCGTAGCCTAAGTACTCAGAATAGAAGAGAGTGAGAAACGCGGAAAAAAGTGAAGCAAAGAAGCCAAGAGGAAGCGTGTACTCGGCGATTTTTTTATAAACAGTTCTAAGTTCCTTGTAGGGACCGTACTTTAAACGAATGATAAAAAGATCCACAGCCCAAGCAATAAGTAAAACCGCCAGAGCGAGAATAATTAGAGATAAATAGTAATTTAAGAAATTCGCAAGCTCTTGATGTAATATCATGCAAAAAGTATAGCACTAACTCTCG
>JAYVAE010000029.1:0-6639 GCA_043751115.1 bacterium
CCAAAATGAGTTATTATCATTGGGCTATTTTAGCATAAATGAAAGAATCAAGAAATGGGTCGTCTAAAAAGAAAAAATGGCTTCAGCTACAATTATAAATTTTGTAAATACTCCTCGCCGACAATAGCGACGTCATATTTGAGCGCATTTTCACGCTTAGAACCTGGATCTTTTCCTGCAATAAGCATACTTGTTTTCTTGGAGACACTCACCGACACTTTGCCCCCGTGCTTTTCGATAAGAGTCTTCGCTTCTTCGCGAGAAAAATGCTCGAAGCTGCCGGTGATAACAAAAGTAAGTCCGGCAAGTGCTCCTTCTACAACATTTCCAAAAAGAGTGTTGACTACGGTGAGGTGAGGGAGAAGGGCGCGAAGCTTCGTAATAGACATTTCGTCGCTCTTATACTCAATCAGAGAAAGCGCCACCTTATCACCAATGCTCGGAAGCACAACCAGCTTTTCATAACTACTGTGTAATAAGTCGTGCATCGTCTCGACACACTTTGCTATTTCTTTTGCCGTTTCTTCACCAACATGGCGTATGCCAAGCGCGTAAATAAGGCGGTGTAGCTCTACCGTGCGAGCCTTTTCTCTTTCTTTAATAAAATTGAGCGCGCTCTTTTCTCCGAATCCTTCTAAGTTTTCTAAATCTTCTTTTTTGAGTAAAAAGAGAGAGGCATAATCTGAGACGAGCCCAATGTCATGTAGTGTCTCGATGATTTTTTCCCCTAAGCCCTCTATATTCATTGCTTTTTTGGAAACGAAATGTATCAGATTTTCTATGTGTTTTGCAGGGCAGTCTTTATTCTTACAGTAAAAGGCTACAGAAAACTCTTTCCCAAGGTTTTCTTTCTCAAGCTTAAAATGGCATTCAGGACATCTGGTGGGGAAAACGTAAGGCTTCGCACCTTCTCTCCGGAGTGAAAGAAAGGTGGTGAAAATTTCTGGTATAACATCGCCTGCTTTACGAAGCCCTACCGTATCTCCCTCATGAATGTCTAGTCTTTCCATTTCATCTTTATTATGAAGCGTCGCGCGTCGCACTGTCGAACCAGCAAGGAGTACTGGGGTAAGCTCCGCTACCGGAGTTACAGCGCCAGTACGTCCCACCTGATAGCTAATGTCGAGTATCTGTGTCGTCACTTCTTCGGCCGGGAACTTGTAAGCGATGCCGCCGCGCGGACTCTTTGCTGTATAACCAAGAGTGTCCCATAAGGCGCGTTCATTTATTTTTATGACAAGGCCGTCAATGCCATATTCTTCATTACCCTTTTTATTTTTCCAGATATTATAAAAAACTTCTACTTCTTCCAGATTTAAACAGAATTTTCTGGCAGTATTAACGAGGAAACCTAAATCTGAGAGCGTTTTTAATTCTCCTTCCTGTGTTTCTATTTCGCCCCCTTCTATATCATAGGCAAAGAACTTGATGCGCCTCTTCGCGACGATTTTTGGATCAAGCTGACGTAACGTGCCCGCCGCGAGGTTACGAGTATTTGCGTAGGCGGGAAGACCTTCCTTTTCTCTTTCTTTGTTGATGTTTTCCAAGTCGCTTTTCTTCATCCATGCTTCGCCTACTATGGTTAGTGACGCTTTGTTAGAAACAATAAGCGGGAGAGACTTCACCGTCTTCATGTTTTCTGTTACCTCTTCACCCACCTCACCATCACCCCGCGTCGCAGCGCGCATCAGCTTCCCTTCTTTATAGGTAAGAATTACCTTGAGACCATCTATTTTCATCTCGGCGACATAGCTCGGCATTTTCGACATACCCCACTTTTGCAAAAGCTTTCTATTTCTTTCTTCCCAGACGAGTAATTCTTCAAAAGAAAAAGCATTATCGAAGCTCCACTGCGGGAAATCATGGATTACTTTTTGAAATGATAAAAGTGGCTCTCCTCCCACCCGCTCTGATGGAGATAAACTACTTTTAAAATCAGGGTATTTTTCTTCAAGGAGGGCAAGCTCGCGCATTAGGGAATCGTAACTTTCGTCACTTATTTTTGGCGTGTCATGCACATGGTAGAGTACGCGATGCTTCTCTAGCTCTTCTCGAAGCGCATCTATACGATATTTTGCCTCACTATTATCATTCATGAGACAAAGTATATCACGCTGGCTATCGCGCTCTCTATCACGCCATATTACCTTGCATCACGCTTTATCACTCTCTATAACACGCTCTATCAGCCTGTATCACGCTGTGTAGTATACTTGCTTTTACAATTAGGTTTTTTCTGCTGAGGAAATAATAGTTCTTTCAAGCCTCGATTTGGCAGAAACGTCACAGGTTGAGTAGCCACTAGCAATGATCAAGTTGAAGCTTGCGGTTTTATTGAAGATAACCTTGGCACAGCGGAACCCCCCATTTGTTAGCGGTATTTTTAAGTTGAAAGTGGACTTCTTTCCATCTTCAGTAGTAAGGTCAGACTTGGTATATGTATATGCGGAATAAGCTATTTGGGTATCATCTGTATTAAAAACTCTTTGCCCTCCACAGGTGATGTTATCAGAGCTTGTAAGAAGCGGGACACCACGCGCTAGTCTATCCGCATTTATCTCAAGCCTGGTCTCATTTATTTCTCCAGCTTCATTTCCAAGAGGAAATCTGGTTCTGTCTAGGGGAAATATGCCGTATGTTGATGAACTATTAACGAAACTATTATCCACAAAAGACGTACAAGCTATTGCCATATCGGCTGCATTGTAGGCAATCACACTGTTTTTTATCGTGCGAGCATATCCTACTTGCTTTATAATGACACTCGTTATGCCTGTCGAAACAAGAAGTATGAGTGTCATAAGAAGCATGGTGAGTGGCAATATAAATCCACTTCTTTTTAACTTTTTCTCAAATAAACTGTAAGAGTGAATTTTCATAACTATGAACGAGGCCTTATATAATCAGTCACAATGAGCGTCTTAATGGACCCTCTAAACGGATACTTTATCGTTATGTCAACTCGTATTTCATCACCATAAAGAGCGTCATACGAGCCTGTTGGAAATGTCGACGATGATACCATGTTAACCGTTCTTTTCATGCCCGTATCAACACTTGCGATCGCTTTATGCGAATTACAGAGAAACATATAATCAAGAGATGATGTTGCAGTCCCGTACTCGAGACTATTACTATCATCTTGATAGAGCGAAGAGCAACTTGCATTCGTCGGAGTATATATATCTGTCGGTCTTGCTATTGGGCTAGATAGTATTGAACGCGAATCAAAAGTACATCCTTCTGCCGAGAAACACAAAATAATTGAAGGTGGGGCGGATCCAAAATGATCTTTGAAGATTCTCCACGCTGCTTCTTGGGGGAATTCTGTAACTACCCCTGAAGGGTCACCAGGAAAAGTAGAAAGAGGACAATTGAGTGATGTTGCGTCTAAACATTCAAGAAATATACTATCCCTTTTATACCGAATGAGCTCAATGAGCTCTTGCGCTAAATAAGTAGCCGTGAATGACTCCTTGCTCTGCCTTATGTCTTGAGCCGCTCTTCCTGCTATAACCATTGGCCCGCCAATAACGATAGAGAGTATAAAAATTCCCGCCATTGCTTCTACGAGAGAGAATCCATGAAGTAGGACGCCGTTTTTTGCTTTAGTAACTTTTTTTATTGTCAATTTTATTGTAGAAAAAAATAACATACATTTTAAATATCTAAACTTCTCGGTGATACAATAGTTTGAAGCTGAAAGTAAGCTGCATTTGTTTTGTTTGATGAATTTCCATGCTTCCCCGCTATGACAAACATAATATTGGGCTGAAAATTATCCCTCGGCTCACCAGGCGCATTCTCTGTATTCCCGGCAAGAACAGCTGCTTCTGTCGTGTTAGCCCCACTCACAAATACGCGGAAGGATTCTATATAGATATCATCCCCAGTTATAGGTAATGTCGAAGTAGCGCCCAGATTATTTATCGTATACTCATAGAGTTTTTTATTGGAAAGATAATACCCCTTTCGAACAAGTACATTTGTGGCAGTTGAAGGGCGAAACATGAGGACAGAACCACCATCATTTGCTCCACCCGTCAGTGGACATGATTTTCGAAATGATCTATTCGTGTCATCAATAGTGGTTCCGCAAAAGAAAACCGTACCATATCTCGTATCTCGCGTTATTGCTTCTACGCTCGTATTCAAGCTATCCATGACAGTACGAAGACTATCCACCTTGGTATATGACTTCTGCATAGCGAAAAGCGCTTCCATGGAAAGCATTGCAACGGTCATGAAGATAGCAGAAGAAACCATAAGCTCTACTAAAGTAAAACCTTGCAAAGGTAAGCATATTTTCTGTACGTTTGTAGTCCTAGTACATTTTTGCATAACTTTCATAGCTTATTGAACAATTTTCGTTATGGTATTTTCTGATTTATTTACAACGAATATAGTTGTGCTAATAGCTGCCATATAAAGCGGATTATTACCCGTGCTTGCGACAATGGAACTTGCTCCAGCTTGTGTTATTTTTGAAACATCTTTTGTATTTCTATTAGCAGTAAAAATATTGTCAATAGCGTCGACAACTAAATCTTCTGGATTTCCTCCAGTGGTAGAAAAAGCAAGTGTTGAAACGCCGTTTTGTGTTATCTTTGTGACCGTATTGTCTCCATTATTTGCAGTGAAGACATTGCCAAGTGAGTCAATATCGAGAGCCGTTGGATTCGGTCCTACCGGGGAATTCCAAAGAGAAGCTCCTGTAACGGCATCAAACTTTGAAACGCTATTTGAATTAAGTACGTAGATATTATCAAGTGAGTCTATAGCGACGGCCTTTGGGTTATTTTGTGTATCTGCAAAGCTAGTACTCACTCCAGTAATCGGATCAATTTTCCAAACTTTATTAATACTATCGTCTATGACAACAATAAATCCAGATGAATCTATTACCATACTTTTATCGTTTAAGACAGTATTTACTGGCACAGTAAGAGTGCTGATAAGAGGAGTTCCCCCATTTGGGATAAATTTGACAAGTATCCCACTAGCTCCGTTTTTAGCAAGAACATACAGTGTCCCAGAACCGTCGACTGCAAGACCTTCAGGAGCATAACCGATATCTCCATAAACTGACGAAATGCCGGAGGTGTCGATTTTTATAACTTTATTATTACTAAAAGATGCCGTATAGGCATTACCCGCGAGATCAAGCGCTATATCTACAAGACTCCCTCCAAGTCCGACTACATCAATTTCGCTTATGGCGATAGCAGGTGGAGGAATGACTGCCATTTGTCCATCAAGACAGCCACCGATGCCGTTTTGTATAAGACCAGTTTTAGTAAGTATGATGCTTCTAACAATGCCTTTCCCTCGTTCAGATAACTTGTACTCTATCTGAGCGCACACGGCTGAGTAGAATGTGCTGGTACTATTATTAATATAAATCATAGGGAGAGCACTTGGCCTTTTGAAAAGTAAGGTGACATCATTCACATTTGCATTGCTTCTGCATGTAATAAATGGTTTATTAATGGTGCTTGGATTCACGCAGAGATTTGTCACAGAGTATCCTTCCGGAAATGTAACAAACTTCCTATCTTCATTTTGACCGTCATACTTTTGATTACCGATCAGAATTCCATTCACTTCTGTAGAAGTCACTTTGTCTATAAAATGTTGATAGCCATTTTTGGAGGCTGTGGGAAAGTGTATGCCATATCCTGCTACGGTTTGTTGTTGACTACTCACTGAACTCGCATCTAACTGTGCGCCGCGTATATCCCCTTGAAGGTCAGAAGCAATATTTGAAATATTAAGTCTTACCGAAGAGTTTGGATAGAGAGTTACGGTGAATGCAGTGAGAAAGCCAAATATTCCAATAACCGCAAGAACTTCTACGAGAGTGAAACCACGCATTCCGCCAATTCCTATGGCACTTTTTCCCCTATTTATTAAGTTTCGTAAACTCTTTATTAAAGACGAGTTTTGCTTATTCATTACTTTCTATGATAGCACAAGCCGGATTAAAGAATTGTTTACAGGAATGAACTTTTTTAAGTAGCCCCTTACTGTCATTCTCAACTAACATTTTCTTGTAATCTATCATACTCGCGAAGAGGGTGAGAAAACAGCATCCAAGATGTTCTTGTCTTACTAATCGACTACACTCAAAAACTATTCATTTTATTGTCACCGTACTATTGAGCACAGCTTCGTGGGGGCAATTGCGTTCAAGAAGCGGTGCCAGATGTCTCCTTATAAACTTCACCTCAATTTTAGCTCTTTGTAATGAAGCTCCACATAGCAAAGCTATCCCCTCACTCACTCCGTTCGTATCGGCGTGGTATCTATGATTGCTCTGCAAGGAGTACTTGAAAACCGAGGTTTTCAAACTTTCCTACAAGGTTACCCCGTAGCAAAGCTACGGGGTATAGTTTGAATTAAAAATTCTCGTTAATAATCAACTTATAACTTAGTACGTATAACCTAGAACTATTCACTATTTGCTACCTACCATAAGCTATTAGTCATCTACTATTCGCTATCGGCCATTCGCCATCTATCCCCCTACTTCACCAGTATTGTTCTAATGATACTTGCGATATTTCCCGCGATGTCGCTCACTGTGTAGCGCTTGACATAGGAGCCGAGACTATTTGTGTTTAAGGTCGTGGTCGCGAC
>JAYVAE010000030.1:0-3139 GCA_043751115.1 bacterium
GGTATCTAGGATTGCTCCGCAAGGACCACTTGAAAACCGAGGCTTTCAAACTTTCCTACAATGTGACCCCGTGGCAGAGCCACGGGGTATAGTTGGAATTATATATAGATGTAGATGAATCTTGGAAAACTGATACCTCAAAAATTATGAATCCAGCTAAAAACCTAGATTTAGAACTTTAGAGAAAAAGAGAAAAAATTACAAATAGTTTTGTTTCTTTTGTTGTTGAAATGATTAATAAAAAGGACAAGTTTGCAACAGGTGGGTTGATGGATTTGTATGTCCCCACTCTGGTACAGAATACTGGGAACAGGTCAACAGGACTTTATGTTCTTAGTTTCTATTATATCAAAAAAAGTGCGAGTGAGTATAAACTTAAGAAAGTTTCTAAGTTGTGCCGTAAAAATAGTTCTGCGCAACCTATTTTTCACTCTTTGCCCATAATTCTTTTTACTGGGTGTTATACTCTAAAGAACAC
This sequence comes from bacterium, assembly GCA_043751115.1. Taxonomy (GTDB): domain Bacteria; phylum Patescibacteriota; class Minisyncoccia; order Phycocordibacterales; family UBA5272; genus UBA11704. Next base: position 479 of record JAYVAE010000030.1, read on the forward strand.
TCATGAAAGAATTTTTTACTAACTCCTTGCCGACAGTTATTATCTCAGTTATCTTTCTAGCTTTTGCTTTTTATGGACATTTAAAAATAAATTCCTTAGAAAAAGAGACCAGAGCCCTTACTTCTCTCATGCAGTCCACAAAAACTGAATTGTCTTCTACGTCACTCGCCCTCCTTGATAATCAAAACGAATTAGACCGCATAAAAAGTATTCTTGGTGATGTGAGCGCCGAAACGCGAGGCCTTTCTACAACGCTTTCTGATACAAAGCAAAATATTGACGATGTAAAATCACAAGTAGGGGGCGTACAACAATATGTAGGTGCCATTTCTATTTCAATAGACACGCTACAAAAATTAGCAAAGACTGATCCTGAGCTTATCAAAAAGTATTCTAAAGTGTACTTCTTAAGTGAAAATTATATACCCGCAGAGCTCACGACTCTCCCAACAGAATACGCCTATAGCAGTAGTCGAGAGGAAAGATTCTTAACCGGCACTTGGCCACATTTAAAAACACTGTTAGATACAGCGGTGTCACAAGGTATCACCCTGTATGTAAAATCAGGGTACCGTTCTTTTGAAGAACAAAAGTCTCTCAAAAGCTCCTATTCTCAGCTCTACGGCAAAGGTACGGCGAACGCATTTTCGGCAGATCAGGGTTACTCCGAGCATCAGCTTGGCACAGCAGTCGATTTTATCACAACTGGCTTAGGAGGGAATCTGACTGGTTTTGATTCTACCGAAGGCTACAAGTGGCTACAAAATAATGCTCATCGTTTTGGCTTTGTTCTTTCGTACCCAAAAGGAAATGACTACTATGTCTATGAACCGTGGCACTGGCGATTTGTGGGAGTGAAGCTAGCGACCTATCTTGCGGAGAATAATAAAAGATTTTACGATATGGACCAAAGGGAAATAGACACCTACCTCGTTTCTTTTTTTGACTCACAATAAGATTTCTCTATATTATAATTACCCATGTGTTTGCAAAAACATACTGTATGATCAAAGAGTCTATTGAGTATTTGCAAAATAACCCAAAGTGCTACTGGTTTAAGGCTAAGATCTACGGCTTTGGGTATAATCCCGCAACCAAAGAAGGTTTTATCCTGACTTTTCTCTATATTTTCCTTGTTGTCTCTTCAGTGATAGGTATTGGGAATACTAGAGAGGTTAAAGGGACAGTAGAAATGCGTGTTGCTTTTATTCTTATCATCACTAGTATCTTAATACTCATTTGTATTAAAAAAGTAGAAAAACCAGCTTGGCGCTAGGGAATAAAAAAGGGGCGCCAATTTTCTTTTACTTTTGCTATACTAAAAGCATGAAAAAGAAACTTTATTTCCTAGCGCTCTTTTTAATTATCTTGCTTTGTTTTTTTATTGCGAATAAAGTCTTTGCTCCTCAGAAAGACCTTGGGGGGGAATATAACTCTCCCCAATACACCTTAAAAGACCTTCAGATAACTTACAACAATGCTACGAGCGATAACATAGTCGTCGATCTACCTTCCCCTGGCGCTGTTACCGGCAAGACGTTTACTGTTCTTGGCAAGGCACGAGGGCCATGGTACTTTGAAGCCTCATTTCCCATCACTGTGCTTAATGAAAAAGGTGAGATTATCGCAGGGAGCATTGCAACAGCAAAAAGTGAATGGATGACGACAGACTTCGTCCCCTTTGAGGCCATCATTACAATACCAGAATCATATATTGGAAAAGCTGTTCTCGTCCTGAAGAAAGATAACCCCTCGGGGCTTCCAGAAAAAGATGCCTCTATTTCATTCCCATTCACTATCGAATACTAGACCCTTATGTATTTTGCGTACATACTGAAGTGTGCTGATAACACTCTCTATATCGGCTCAACAAATAATTTAGAGAAGAGACTTCACGCACATAATAATTTGAAGTCGGGGGCGCATTATACAAAAATAAGAAGACCTGTAATCCTTGTTTATAAAGAAATTTTTAGCGCTCTAACTGAGGCAAAAAAGAGAGAGGTGACACTTAAAAAACTAACCAGAAAAGAAAAGCTTGAGCTACTTAGTTCGCATTAATATATGGAACCACTTCGCCATCATACGAATGAAACAACGAGCGGCATACTTCATCTCATCGGATCAGTATGTAGCGTTACAATACTCATACTACTTATCATTTTTAGTTTTCTCTATGGAAATGCCTGGCATATAGTGGGATTTACTGTTTTCGGCATCTTCTTATCTACTCTCTATCTAGCGAGTTCTGTGTATCACCTTACGCCACAAAAGCACGGAAGAACAAAAGAAATTCTCCAGCGTATAGACCACGCTTCTGTATATTTTCTTATCGCAGGCACTTATACTCCGGTTTGCTTTTTGATGTTGAAAGGTTCTATCGGGTGGAGTGTCTTTGCTGTTCTTTGGTCGCTCACCATCTTCGGGGCAGTGCTCAAACTTGTGATAATGGGGACTGATAATGGGGACAATAATGGGGACAAAATAATGGGGACAGCCACCATTCTTTTGCATTTCATGTGTTGTAATACTTTATATTTTTCTTGGACGGCCAGGAGACCTCAGTGTAGGTTGGAGATTATGAGTAATCACCATTTTCTCTACCCAAATATCTCTACCGTATGGAGAACCTTTAATAACTGAATCTCGAATTGATTGTAC
>JAYVAE010000031.1:0-27154 GCA_043751115.1 bacterium
CCCCAAGTACGAGCGCTTTTTTCATAAGTATAAAGATTTCTTTCTAAAGATAATCTTACCAGTATATATAAAAATAAAGAGTAATCAAGGAGTAATCAAGGAGTAGTTTTAATTTGAGCTACTGTGAGTTATTATAATAAATATCTATGCACTATTTTTTACGTTCAGTCAAAAAGATACTTAAAATTATTTTTTCATATCTCAAATTTCCATTTGTTATCAGGAGCTATATTCTATTTAAGAAAAAAGACAAAGGGCTTCGTTTTGAAATGCCAGTAACACAAGTATTCCCATGTCTTTTTGAAAATATTCCTTATACTCGTTTTGACGCGCATTATGTTTACCATACAGCGTGGGCGGCGAGAAAGGTGAAAGAGCTTGCGGTTTCAAAGCATGTTGATATATCGTCAAGTCTTTATTTTTCTTCCATTGTATCTGCTTTTGTGCCAGTTGATTTCTATGACTATAGACCAGCTAAGCTTGGGCTGAGTAATTTAAGCTCGCATCAGGGGGACTTGCTAGGGCTCCCTTTTGCTGACAATTCCCTAGCTTCAATTTCTTGTATGCATACAGTGGAGCATGTTGGCCTGGGTAGATATGGAGACACTATTGATCCAGATGGTGACATGAAAGCAGTCAAAGAGCTTATTCGTGTGACTAAGAAAGGGGGAGCTATCATTTTCGTTGTCCCTGTTGGAAGGCCTCGCATACAATTTAATGCTCATCGTATTTATTCTTATGAGATGATACTTGATCTCTTTTCTGGTTGCTTGCTCAAAGAATTCTCACTTATTCCTGATAATGCTCTAGAAAGTGGAATGATTTTTAATGCGAGCCCGTCTATTGTCTCTATGCAAAGTTATGGCTGTGGTTGCTTCGTCTTCGTAAAGTGACAATTATTTGCTATACTTTTTGACATATGCAGACAAAAACACTTAAAAAGATTATATATTTTCTACTAGCACTTGCTCCTTTTACCCTTTTTATCGTCGCCAATGGGAAATTCCTCAATTTGTGGCAGATGAATTCAAACGGGCTCTTTTTCCCTTTCATTTCCGGCAAAAACATGCTCTTTCGGCTTATTGTCGAGGCGGCGTTTATTTCGTGGCTCATCCTTATTTATAAAGATAAGGACTACGGAATAAAGAATAATTTTCTCACTTTCTCTGTACTCGCTTTTACCGCCATACTTTTCGTCGCAGATCTTTTCGGCGTGAACAAAATATCGAGCTTCTTTAGCGGTTTTGAGAGAATGGAAGGATTTGTGGGTCACGTACACTATTTGCTCTATTTTATAGTACTGAGTTCAGTTGTGAAGACAAAAGAAGAATGGGCATGGATTGCAAAGTGGTTTATCATAGCGGGGGCGCTCGTTTCTCTCATAGCCTCGTTCCAACTTCTGGGCAGTAAAGACTTTGTCGTTTCAAAGAATTTTCCTGCTTTTTCTGGCGGCTGTCAAAGGGCTGGGTTGGATAAATCTGAATGCTTGCTTTGGAAGAATGTTAGCGAAGAAGGGGGTGTTTATTGGAAAGGTGTGGGGGTGTACTTCCCTGTTAGCCAAGGGTCAAGAGTGGATGGAACGCTTGGTAACCCAGCGTATTTTGCTATTCTTGCGGTCTATATGATTTTCTTGTCTCTTCTTGGCATTATTTATACAAAGAAGTTTCCTGTCAAAGTGCTTCTTGCAGTTTTCACAGCGCTAAATGGGGTACTCCTTATTTATGCGTCAACAAGAAGCGCAACACTTGGGCTTTTTGCGGGACTTGTCTTCGCAGGCGCGATTTATCTTTTCGATATAAAGAAGTTTAAATACGAATGGATTGCCCTCGGCATATCTGCGCTTTTCTTTGCCTACAGTGTCTTTTTCAGAAGAGACTTAACACTTGATATTTTCTTCTTGGTGCTTGCAGTCACGGCTGCCGCAATCGTCAAGTCCCTTGTGGTGAATGAAGGTAAGGCAAAAAAGGTTGTTGCAGTGCTCTTTCTTGCTGGCATAGCGCTAGTCACTCTTTTTGCTCTTTCCAGGGAGAGTGTCTTCGTGAAGAGTAATATTTTCTTAAATAGATTTACGACAATCTCTGCCACTGATGCAACAGGGAATAGCCGTATCATGGTGTGGCAAATGGCTATAGAAGGTTTCAAAGAAAAGCCGATACTTGGCTGGGGTCAAGACAACTTCTCCTATGTTTTTGCAAAGCATCACAATCCTGGAATGTACGGGCAAGAGCCATGGTTCGACAGAAGTCACAACGTCTTCTTTGACTGGCTTATTGCGGCAGGCATCATCGGACTACTCGGACATCTCGCGCTGTATGTTTTCGCAGTGATTCTTACCTACAGAGCAAAACTTTTCTCTTTTGCTGAAAAGTCCTTGCTGTATGGAATGCTTGTAGCACAATTCATCAACAATCTCTTTATCTTTGATAACTTAGCAAGCTATATGCTCTTTTATGCAATGCTTGCGTATATAGCAGCCATCTACGCGAAAGGAGAAGGTCACCTAAAAGATATATCGTTAGAGAAGTATAAAGAGTGGTTTGTTCCGATCGGTATTTTACTTACCGCAGGGCTTTTGATCTCTTCTGTTATTTTCCCTTACTTTGCAAATAAAGCAGCTATACAAGGTCTTTCGTATCAGGAGGCTTCTGTCATAGAATCTTTTGCCGGAAGGAGAAATGGATTTGAAACAGCTCTTTCTACTGGACTTATTGGAAGACGAGAGATAAAGGAACAGGCCGTTTCAATGTCTTACAATATCTTCGCAATTGATGAGAAAAAATTAAGTGCCGGAGACGCTTCACGTCTTCTTGAGGAGAAGAAAAAATGGTTTGACCTTGTGACTAATTTGGCAAGTGAAGATGTTGTACGCTATCCTAATGACCTCCGAGTTCTTGAACTTTATGGCAATTTTTATCTTAGACTTGGAGATGTTCAAAATGCAGAAAAACTATTGACGAAAGCAAGTGAGCTTGCTCCGAAAAGACAGAGAACCTCTTTTATGCTTATTCAAATGTATTTGATAAAAGGTGACAACAAGAAAGCCTATGAAATCTCAAAAGCAACGTATGAGCTTGCGCCAGCTTATGACCTGGCGAGAAAGACCTATGTGCTACTTGCTTTACGTGAGGGGGAAAAAGAATTTTCGTTTGCCGTAGATCAAATACATCAGGATGGAAAGAAAATAGTATATACAACATCTCTTGCCGACGACCTTATTGGCATTACGAATAAAAAAGTAAGTGATTTCTATGTGGATGCTCTCAAAAAAGACTTTCCTGAAAAGGTTTTAGAAATTAATGCCGAGTATAAAAAGTTGCTTTTAAAGAAATAAAAGGTATACTTCTATTTGTGAGTGCTATGGGCTGCTTGCTCAAAACAACAAAAAATGTCTGTATAAAAAGTGGCGAAAGCCACTTTTTATACTTTAAAGTTGTCCCATACTTGGCGATCTTCTTTGTCATCACCTTTCTTTTTGCGTCGTCGTACCAGCCAGTACGTTTCCTTAAAAAGAAAGGATCTTCCTCGAATCTCATCCAAGTATGGGACAACTTTCTTGCTAATCGGAGTTTCTTTATAAACATAGACTTGTTTTCTTATTTTTAAAAAGGTATTCTTAAAGAGTCGGCTCTGTCCACCATTTTCTGGTGGGCGACCGCACTCACATAAGGCACTTTTGTTGGAGTTAGCACCTCGCCTACCATAAAGGGGTGGAATAAGAAAAATCCGAAAGGCAACACCTCTCGGATTTTTCTTTTTGTTAATTTTTAAAACTTTGACAAGCGTATACTATTTGAGAATAAGAAACAGTTCTACTCCTTAGGCTACAAATAGTCTTGATGAGTCGTACACAAGAGTACAGCGACATGAAAAAAGTACTGGCGTAGGCACATACCACCTCCACTCGTGTTCAACTCAATTCACCGCTAACCACTACGAAAAAATGTTGTCTGCAAAAAACCCTTCTGCGATATTAAATTAGAAGAGTTTAGAAGAGTTCTAAAATAGCCTTATAAACAAAGAGTTTTAAAGACGTGCAAACTTAGGGTTGAATTAGGAGAGTTTTTAGGCCAGATTTATTCCCTAACCATGACCTAACCAATCTATGTTTATCTGACAACCAACCCAGAATATGTTGAAAAAATAGGTGGAGGTGGTATGTGCCTACGCCAGAAAAAGTAACATCATGACAAAAGGTTGCTGTTATGCATGTTTTCTAAAGATCGCGGAGGCGCCATGTACCCTTGGCAACTATATTTTCACCAGAAGGTTCATAGCCAAGCGATATCATCAGGAATCCTACTGCTCCTATCATGATAGCATTGTCACCCGTCACTTCTTTTTCAGGTAAATAAAGTTCTACGTTTTCTTCTTGACTGAGCCTAGTCAGCGTTTCTCTCAAATGAGTATTCGCGCTCACTCCGCCACCAAAGAGCAATGCTTTTGACCTCGTCTCATAAATAGCTTGTTTGAGCTTAGTATAGACGACGTCAGTGACTGCATTTTCAAATTCAAGACAAAGCTCTTCCTTCATTTCAGGCGTGAGCTCTTCCATTTTTTTCACTTTTGTCATAACTGAAGTCTTAAGACCGCTCATAGAAAAGAAAAGGTCTTTGCTATGTATCATAGGGCGTGGCAGTACAAACTCATTTCGAGGCACAATATGTCCGCGGCGTGCCTTTTCGGCAAGCCGAGACACTTCTGGTCCACCAGGGTAAGGAAGACCAAGAAGTCTCGCTACTTTATCGAAAGCTTCTCCTATAGCGTCATCTTTCGTGTCACCTAGTATTTCATAGTGTCTTTTGCCAGTCAGTCTTACTATTTCCGTGTGTCCGCCAGAAGCTATAAAAGAAAGACTCGGATACTCGATATCTTGGAGTTCATAGTTTTTCTTCCCCTTTTTCTTAAGAAGAGAAGAGATCACATGTCCTTCTATATGATTGACTTCATAGAGCGGTATATTCCACGTTTGCGATAGCGCTTTAGCACAGCTAATGCCTACCCAGAGAGCGGGCGGGAGACCGGGACCAGAAGTCACTGCAATTGCATCTATTTTAGGCTTATTGATGCCAGAAAAGAATATGAGTAATGCCTTTTTCATTTCCTCCTCTCTTTCAAGGATGATATCAAGAGCGGCACTCTTTTCTTCAGTAATCGATCTGTCATTTTTTCTTTCATCTAAAAGTTTTGCTTCCTTGAGGCAAAGAGCAAGGAGGTAGGGAAGCGCTTTTGCATGTTCTCTTTTGGCAAGAGAGGGGAAAACTCCGCCGAATTCTTGATGCATAGAAGCTTGAGAGAGTACTTTATGAGAAAGAACAGAAAAGGTGAGCGGAGAATTGCTTTCTTTTTGTAGTAGAGAAATTGCAGTCTCGTCGCAACTCGTTTCTATAGAGAGAAGTATCATAAATAAGGGTAATTATAGCATATTAGGATTTAGACTTGTGTGTCATTCCAGACTTGATCTGGAATCTAGTGTTTATTTTGGTTACAGTGGTATCATTGGCAAGATGAATAATTCTATAAAAAAGTTTTCAATTGTCTTGTCGGGAGGCGGGATGAGATGTGCTTGGTCTGGAGGTTTTCTCGTTGCTCTTAGTGATATGGGCTTTCAGCCAGCATCGATAATAACAAAAAGCGGTAATGCTGGTAACGCTGTTTATGTCGCTACCGGCCAAACTGAAATGATTAAAAGAATATGGACGATACATCTTGCTCGAAGCAAATTTATCAACTGGTGGAGATTTTGGAAAATTATCGACATAGATTATTTGGTCGATGAGGTTCTTTCTCACTACGAACCAGTTGATCTTAAAAGATTAAAAAAATCGTCGACTAGAGTTTTCGTTGCCTGTTTTAATGTCTCCCAGAGAAGAGTTGATTATTTCTCAAATGAGGTAATAGATTTTTCTGTGCTCAAAGCAACCAAAGCAATGCCAATAGCTTACGGTAAGGAGATAAATATAAGAGGTGACATGTATACTGACAAACCTTTTTCACCATATCAGCTTTTGGAGGATCAAAATAAAAATCTTGAACAGAAAATACTTTTAATTGATGTGAGAGAAAAAAGTTCTCTGATTCGTAAGTTGTATACAATTGTTGGAGATAAGACAAAAGTAGAAGAAAGACTTGCCGAAAATATATTTGTAATAGAGCCTAAAAATACGAGAGTGCGCTTACTTAGTGGTTCTAGCGCAGTTCTCAGAGAAGCGTATGATGATGGGTATACTTGTGCTCTCAGCAGAAAAGGGGATATTCTTGAGTTTCTAAAATAGAAAGCGGGGGTCAGTCACGAGTTACTAATTGCGCTAACCATACTTTGTATGGATTGCTCATAAGTACTCGCGAAGTCACGGATGACACTCATCTGCTGACTCGCCCGCCTCGTCCGTGTTAAAAAAGTGGGGAAGAAAACTTTTTTGACACATGACTACGGCTTTCGACTCCTCACGCAAGCCAAGCAGTTGGCTTGCTTATCGCCCACAGAATACAGAAAAGCCACATCTGTAGATGTGGCTTTTCTGTATGTTCATAGATAGAGAGTTGGTCACCAAATATATACTTTTAATTCATGTTTACATTTATAAAAGTATTATTTCGCGACCCCAGCTTCGATGCTGCCATTTTTGATTACAAAAATGGACTTCGTCAGCATCTCAGTTCGACTCCTCTATCGCCCTCACAAACAATAATTTCCCAAAGCTTTGCTTTGGGTTCATTTGTTTGTGGAAAGGGTCGTGGAGTCGGTCACAGATAACTTCTCGTCGTCACTCGAAGTTTCCGCGACCCCGGCTCGTGGTTTCGCTTGCTAGCGAAACATCACTCCGCCATTCGACTCCTCACGCACGTGGGTTCACCACGTGCTTATCCGCCCACAGAATGCAAAAACAACATCAAGTGATGTTGTTTTTGCATTCTGTGGGCGATAGAGGAGTCGAACCTCTGACATCCACAACGTCAATGTGGCGCTCTACCAACTGAGCTAACCGCCCTTATATTTTCCTATTTTAGCATAAAGAGGGAATGGAAGTCGAGAGTGTTTTTAAGGCAGGGTTGGTTGCTTTTTGGTATCATTTTGGTCTTCCCGTGAAGTGATATATTTATCTACTAATATCTTTAGAATTTGGGGTTCGTATTAAATAGTTCATAAGATTATCTCTAGAGCATGATTGAATAAATATCTCGTTAGAAACTTCTTTGGGTAAGGTTTCAGTAAACGCTAGATTCAGTCCCTGACAAATTCTCCAAGTTTGATAATCGATTGAATTAAGAATTATTTTTGTGCATGCAATTATTGTTATTATCAGGATAAATGTGAGGTGATTTTTAATTATATAATTTTTCATATGACTGTAATAGTACATTAGATATAATTTTTAAGGTTGTTGCGCTTTTCATTTTCCATTTCTTGAGCTCTTATTTGTTGTTGTACGGCAACTGGATTTGTATCCACAACATGGTTACAATTGTTGCATTTATGCTGGCCAGCACCCCAAGAGACCATGCGTATAAGTAAGTCTTTGGATCCATGGCAAGTCAGACAAAAAGGACCGTCTTCTCCTGTTGTCCAGTAAGCATCATTTCTAATAACTAGTTCTTCTCTGGTCTTAAGTTTATGTTTTAAATCTCTATTTTCAGTTTCTAACTCCGAAATACGACACTACTGTGCCGTTAGTCGTTCCATAGCGTCAAGAATTTGTTGATACTCTGGAATTTTACTACTTTCCATCTAAGGCACAAACTACGAAACATGATATTGCACATGAGTTATAATTCTGTATTTTATCTGACAACATGATTGCTCATTTGTCTTGAAAAGCAGTAAGCAGTATCTCTAGAGCAACAACACTGTTATAGTAACCGTAATCACTATAAATCTGATTGTGATTTCTCATAGGAGAAAGAGTTCGGTGATAGCAATCCGTGAACTGCTATACACTAACCTAGACTCATTGATAAGTATATCAAAAATATAAAAAAAAGTTGCCTTCGGCAAAAGAAAAACGGCTCGCAAGCGAGCCGTTCAAGGATTCAAGGGTTAAGGAACCAAAAGAATCAAGATTCCAACACCCAAGGATCACAGCGGAAGAAACCCCGAGACAGAACCGCAGCCTCCATCCGCATGCGATATATCGTGGGTGCCGAACTCGAGCTTGCCGCCGTGGAAGCGGAAGATCGGGGCGTACCCGAACTCGCCATCCGCACCAGGAGCGAACTCGTCGCCAGCACAATCGATCCAAAGCTCGTCATGGTGGTTGAGTCGTTCAGGGTGGGTGAGGAGCATGATACTGACGGCGAATGCTCCGAGACCGAACTCGTTGTCGAGCAAGATCTCACGCACACGACGAACCGAGCGACCACGATGGAGCAGACCAAATTGGACTGCGACAACGAGGACGTCGTAGCCGTCCTGTTCTTCAGCAAGCTTCTGAAACACACTTGTCGTTTTCGTCAACTGGCGGAGCTGATCAGGACCGAGTTCACCTTTACGGTAGTTTTGGAAACGACCGTTGAGGGTTTCGTTCAGCTTCTTCATCACCAGTTCCACTGCTTCGCCGTAGGTGGGTGCGAGCGATTGCCACTTCAGGATGGCAAACCATCCGTTATCGGCATTTTTCTGCACTTCACGCTCGGCGAGTTTCTCGTCGGCGAAGCCGATGCCAGGGAACAATTGGCGAAGGATGTTGGTTTGCTCGGTGATACCCTTGGGCTTCTTGTAGCCCGACAGATATTCGAAGCTCGATCTCACTTCCTCGTTCTTGTACTTTTCGGAAACCGACAAGTCCTTGAGCGTCTCCATGGTGACTTCGCCGATGTTGTCGACGATTTTTTCGACGGCATCAGCGATGATGCGATTGGTCTGTTTGAGTTGACCTGCGGTTGCAGGAACTACTGCAGGAACGACTTGAGTAATCCCGTTCATAGGTTATCTCTCCTTGCAAATGTTCAAACTCGGTTTACATTGCCGAAACAATTTGCCACAGATTGTGACTCCTGCAATAATAGAATGAAAACAGATAAAAGTCAAGGTAAAAAACATAGTAAAAACAGCGCTTTTAAGACGCTATTTTTACTTTTTATCACCCTTCTCGTGCTAGCTGCTTTTGGTGATCTCACGGGAAATCGGTCATTACTTTGGTATTTTGTTTCGTAACTTTGTTACTCACAAAACACTCAAAGTTTTGACCTAAGGGAATTGCCGACAACTTCTCATGGTGCTCGAAGTCGTAAACCGGCAATTCTTTTCGATTCCCACGTAACAGTGCCCAAGCACTGTTACTCGTGAGATCACACAACAAAAATGGCACTTGGCAGTGCTCATTTTTGTACGTGTGATCTCACGGGGAATCGAACCCCGATTTACGCCGTGAAAGGGCGTCGTCCTAACCGTTAGACGATGAGACCATACTTGGTTTCCTGCCGTAAATGCGTCAACCAGTTCGTAGCATGATACCATATTTGACAATCCTTTTCAAGGTTCTTTCGCTCTTCTGTTTTACTAAAGAACGAAATCATGCTAATGATGATATTTCCCTCCAGAAAGAGTGGAGTTTGCTCGATACAGTTGTTCCACTATAATTGCGCGCACGAGCATGTGAGGAAACACGAGAGGTGATAATGAAATTATAGAGTTTGCTCTCTTATGTACTGTTTCGTCTACACCGAAAGCTCCACCGATAATGATGACCACTCTTTTCACGGAATCATTTTTTGCCTTATCTAAAAGGCTTGCGATGTCCTCAGTTTTAAATAGGGCGCCTCTTTCATCGAGAAGAATCACGTGGTCACTATCCTTTAGCAGAGAGAGAATCTTTTCAGCCTCCTCTCGTTTCTCGCCGGCTGTTGGAAAATGCCATTCTATAGAGTAATAAGGCGAAAGCCTCTTCTCATATTCATGAATAAAGTCACAAAGAAGTGGGTCGTGCTTTTTCCCTGGTGATATCAGGTAGATTTTCATGTTACTTGAGCTCGCCCAAAGAGGTAAGAGTCTCTTTTAATTCTCTACTATCGTAATAATCAAGGCACGCAGAAACAGGAGAAATGCCTTTATTTTTTATTGCAAAGAAATTTTTTGAGAGATGTGTTTGTGTATATTTTTCGATAATTTCTATTTGGTTGACAGAAGCTTTTGACTCCTGTGTAAACAAATTTCTACTCCCTTCTTTTTTCCAAAAGTTTGTTGTAGAACTTGTTTCATACAAACATGTGGTGAAAGCTAGTTTTTTGAGCGCGAAGAGCTCATTACTAAGGTTTCCTTTGGCGCTTGAGTCCCCAAGTTTTACGAAATTAACAAACTCCTCTGGTAGTGCGACTCTTCCCAAGCCGTCACCTCTCTTTTGAGGGGCCCCAATAAGTAAAGATGTTTCTTCTATGGTTTTAGTAATGCTCGCATAATGATACAAACTAAAAAGGGTGGTCAGGAATGCTAGTATGAGGAGAAAGATTATAAAAGGTTTTATAGTCATGGTAAATTAACGGTAACGTAACATTAGTATATCCTATATGCCTTTAATGACTTCTATGTTAGCCCCAATTGAGTTTAGCCTTTCTGCAATATCGGCGTAGCCCCTTTTTATAGAGTATACATTTCGAAGCATCGAGGTTCCCTCAGCTCCGAGCATCGCGATGAGTATGATGGCGGTTGGCCTAAGTGCTGGGGGAGAGACTATTTGTGCTGAGCGTAATTTCTGCATACCTGTGACAAGCACTCTGTGCGGGTCAAGTAGTTTAATATCCGCCCCAAGTCTATTTAATTCAGTGAAGTATATAGCTCTATTTTCATACACCCAATCGTGAATGAGAGTAGTACCTTCTGCCATACTCGCTATCGGAACAAAGAAGGGGAGGTTGTCGATATTGATACCTGGGAAGGGGAGAGCGTGTATTTTGTCAGTCGGGGCAAAGAGCTTACTTGGAGTAAGGATGATATCAACGAGCTTTGTTCTCCCATTTTTTGAAGTATATGTGGCGCTTAAAGAAAATCGTTGCCCCATGCGTTTTAATTTTTCTAATTCTAGCTCAAGGAAATCAATAGGGCACCGTGTCACCGTGAGTGTGCTTTTAGTTACAATCGCCGCAGAAATAAAGAACATACTCTCTATTGGGTCTTCACTGTTATCGTGCTCGATATTGAGATTTATTTCTTTTTTACCGTGGACAATCAGTGTCGTGGTTCCTATACCCTCAATCTTAACCCCCATTTTTTCAAGAAGAAAACATACATCTTGTACTTGATAGTTTGGTGGGGCAAATTTGATCGTCGTTACGCCTTCTATTTTCGCCGCCGCGATGAGAGTAGTGATAGCGCCAGTATCAGAGGCTTCGTAAAGCGGTATAACTCCCGAGGAAAGTCCATTATGTGATATCGTATAGTGATCTTCTTTGGTTACGATGTCAACGCCGAGATAAGAGAGGGCATATTTGTGCGAAGCTATAGTACGCTCTCCCATTTTACATCCACCAGAATGAGGAAGGTCAAAACTTTTTGAAAAGTGTATAAATGCCCCCACAAAAGTAAAGGATCGTATACGAGAAGCGATTCCTTTGTCCATATTTTTAAAATGGAGTTCCTTGGGAGGGTTAATTTCAAGTGAATACTCTTTTATCCAGCGTATTTTTACGCCAAGACTTTCAAGTAGTTCTTTGTAGCGATACACCTCTTCGATATGCGGTATGCCGTGAAGAACTGTGGTGCCACTATTTATAATAGCTGCAATCATCATGTTGATGGCACCATTTTTTGAGGTATTCGTTTCTATGCTCCCACTAAGCTCTCTGCCTCCCTCCACTTTAAAATCTATAGTATCTTTAAGTCCTATGATAGCTCTTCCGAGAACAGCACTTATTTCCCCTAGTTCTTCCACTGTGACATTTTGATTTCCTGTTTCGATGCGGGCGACAGCTGACTGAGAGGTTTTAAGAAGCTTCGCAAGATCATCTTGCGTCAGTCCTTTCTCTGTTCGCAATTGCTTGATAAAATGCCCAAGCTTTTCTTGTTCTTCATGAGGAGAAAAACTTATTTTTTTTTCAGTGTTCATAGTAAAAGAAGTATAGCATATATGATATACAGTAATCTTTTTGAGACTTCTACTTCCTATTAAGGAGAACGAGTAATGAGTCTTTAATAACAAGAAAACCGTAAGCCCAAAGGAAGGGGAGCCAGAGAGGCATTATATTGAAGAGGGTTTTGCTTGTGAATGTTTCTACGCCGGTTAAGAGAAAAATACTTTCAAATAAAGTCATAGCAGTAAGTCCGACAAAATAGACAAGTGCATTTATCTTTTCTGGTTTTACCATGAGATAAATACATGCAAATAAGAAGTAGACGCCGGCAAGTATATAGTCATTACGGCTAAGCGGAATAAGCGCAATCATGAGAAAGAGCGGGAGGGAGTAGAGTGCGATGCGAGATACTATGCTGAGAGTTTTTTTCATGGGCATTCGTTAGGAAGACACTGGAATAGATTTCTTTTCTAAATTGTGCATAATTATTCTTGCGTCAGTTTTACTCAAGCCGAAAAGTGTTAGAGGCTTCTTTTCACTTATATTCTCTGAAAGTTCATCCGTGCTCCAGTTTTGATTAAGCTCTATATCTGCTAAGCCAAGCGCAGTATCTAGCGCACTTTGTGTGAGCGTCGCTTTCTTTATTGAACTGTAGAGTAGGTGCTCCTCTTTAGAGCCAGTAAATGACATGACAGTAGTCTCTACATATAATTTCTTGAAAAGATAGGAGGTAAAGAGCTTCTTAAAAAGAGCAAGGAGCATAAAAACAAGGAGAGACATGAAGTAAACATTGGTAAGAAGGGTTGTCTGAGAGAAAGATGGTTCAAAAGTCTGAAAGAGTGTGGGCGTATACACTTTAGCTGGCCAAAAGACACCAAGCCATACAATGAGAACTGGTATACATGAAAAGAGTGCGCCGTGGAAGAAGCGCTTGAGAAGCCAGAGAGGACTTACCATGTAAATATGGACCGCACCTTCACTTCCTTTAATCACCGAGCTCTTTTTGCTTATGAAATGCGCCTGAGAAGTAGTGCCGAGGACTATACCTTTTATTTTATTTGCCCCAGTAAGGGGGATCCCGTCAATATGAGCAATATCTTGCCCAGAACCACCTTCTGTAATGAAGTGTATATTGTAAAGGCCGAATAGCTTATCGAAAAAGTCTTGGTCTAAAGTAATGTCGCTTACTGAGCTTAAAAGAATATGTGCTTCGTGCGAGCTCCAGACACCCTTCTTTATGGTGAGGTGTTGCCCACTAATATCGTAGAAGTAACTGTTTATATATTTCTTGTAGTAGAAAAAGGATAAGACGGTGGCAACAATAGGAAATAAAATGAGCGTGATCGGATACAGCAGTATAGAGAAGCCCCCAAGTACTTCCATATTGTTCATGTATGCAAAATAGTAGGTGCCGATGTAAAGCGTAAAGGAAGTGAGAAAGGAAAGAAGAAAGAGTAGCGGTATTTTACAGAGTACTTTTTTGAGTATCTTCTTTTTACTTAGTGGGTACTCAAGCGATAGTGGCATTCTTTTATCCATTGCTATAGTATAGACGATAAATGAGAAAGGAGAGGTGAGTAGGGGTAAGGTGCTAGATGAAAGAGACGATAGTTAGCACGGCCATGCCGCCCATGATTGCAGTAATAGTCCACCCAAGCACATTGCTGAGTCTGCCGTTTGTCTTATCTCCAAGTATCTTCTTGTTATTTGCGATAAGAAGTATGAGGACCATAAGTGGAGCGGCTAGCATTCCATTTGCCGCTGCGGAATAGTAGAGGAGCGCTATTGGGTCTATATTAAATAAGTTTATGAGAGCGCCTACTATGAGCGCTGCGATGATGACACCATAAAATCCTCTCGCCTCTTTGAACTTTCTCGCCAGCCCTTCTGTGCTTCCGAAGCTTTCAGCAACAGCGTATCCAAGTGATCCAGCAAGAACAGGGACAGCAAGAAGTCCGGTGCCCAAGATTCCAATACAAAAGATCGTGAGAGCGAAAGGGCCAAGTAGTGGCTCGAGCGCTGTTGCCATCTGTGTCGCAGAGGCTATGCCCGTGATGCCAGAGTCATGAAGTGCGCTCGCTGAAGTGATGATGATAAAGAAAGTGACGAGGTTTGATACCCCCATACCGATGAGCGTGTCTTTTCTCATCTCTTTCAAATCTTTATTATTTATTTTCGGAACACCTCTTCCGAAGAAGCGCATTTTCTTATGAGCCACCTCTTCTTCTACTTCTTGCGTTGCTTGCCAGAAAAAAAGGTAAGGGGAGATGGTGGTGCCGAGCATCGCCATCACGTTAAAGATAAACTCTTTGTTCCACTCAATGTGAGGGATAAGAAGCGCCTTCACAATAAGTCCCCAGTCATGACGAATGAGAAGCGCTGTAATGATATATGCTCCGACGCTTAAGGCAAGCCACTTAAGAACTTTTACATAGGTGGTATAAGGTATGAAAACTGTCCCGAAAATGGTGAAGGAGAGAATTAAAATAAGAGAGAGACCAAATGAAAGAGGGGTAATGAGACGGAGCGATTCTGCCATTGCGCCAAGGTCAGCACCAATATTCACAGTGTTTGCTAGGATGAGAAGGAATACAGAAAAGTAGAGTACCGGCCTCGTATAGTTACTCTTAATAACACCGGCAAGGCCTTTACCGGTCACCATACCGATGCGTCCGCACATTTCCTGTATGGCAACCATGAATGGGTAACAGTAAAACGCAAGCCAGAGTTGGGATAGGCCAAACATGGCACCGGTTTGTGAATAGGTGGCTATTCCGGATGGATCGTCGTCCGCTATGCCGGTAATAACTCCAGGACCAATAAGCTTAGAAAAACGTTTAAAGATTTTCATTATAGGCTAGTATAGCAAATTGACAGTTATTCGTAATTAGTTGTTAGTAATTTGTTTATTACCAAAAGGGGTGCGGCACTTTGCGGTGCCACACCCCTTTTTTTTGTTACTAGTAATTCAACGAATTACGAATAACTGTGCCCTACACTTGATGCGTGACGAGATTCTGATACACCGCATTGTGTGCGAGTAGTTCCTCATGTGTTCCCTCGCCCACGACTTTACCTTTATCCATGACGATAATCTTATCCGCGTCGCGCACTGTTGAAAGGCGATGAGCGATGATAATGGTCGTCTTTCCCTTTGATACGTCTTTGATGGCGTCCATAACATACTTTTCATTTTCTGTGTCGAGTGAGGAGGTCGCTTCGTCGAAGATAAGTATCTCAGGATTCTTGATGATGGCGCGGGCAATCCCGATACGCTGACGCTCACCACCGGAGAGTTTGATGCCACGCTCGCCGACAATGGTGTCGAATCTCTTTTTGCCAAGACGATGATAGAACTCAGTGATACGAACTTTCTTTGCTATATCTTCTAGCCTCTCTTCTGCCTCTCTCTTTTCCTTATCACGCACCCCAAGTAATATGTTTTCTTTTAATGTGTCGTCGAACATGTCGACATGTTGCTCAACATAGCCAATATGCTCTCGCAGGTAAGTTCCGTCTATGTCCCTAAGCTCTTCATTGCCAATTTTTATTGAGCCATTTTTATAGTCATATGCCCGAAGGAGAAGCTTAACTATGGTTGACTTACCTGACCCTGACGCACCAACAAAGGCTGTCGTATTTTCTTTTGGAATAGAAAAGGAAATATTATCAAAAACAGAAGCTACTCCTTGGGGATAAGAGAAAGAAAGGTTTGATATAGTTATCGATTCGGCAAGAGTAATATTCTTCTTCCCTGTTTCGTTAAAGAGCGCTTCCGTGTCGACAATCTCTAAGTATTTTTCAAGTTCAATAAAACGAAGCGGAAGCTGTCTCATATTTTGCACAAGAGATTGTATGGTGTTGTAGGCATCATTGAGCCAGCTCCAAATAGCGTATACCGCACCGACAGTGATGAGGCCTTTTATCGCTAAATAGAACATGATACAGGTGCTGATGATTCTGCTTACTATCATAAAAAGACTCCTTCTATAACCATGCTTGATATTCATGCCCCAAGTAAATATCGAGAAGTCTAGCATAGAGAGTCTCTTGGCTAGATATTTTTTGAGATAATGTGTTTCCGCTGCCGTTACTTTAATGAGGGTCAAATGTTGAAATGCTTCAGCCCTCACCTTTTTTTGTATATCCCAGCTCTCGATATTTTTCTTGATAAAAGGCCTATGAAAGAGGGCGAATTTGTTACTCCAAAAAATGACGATAACAAGAGTAACGGCAGACCAGAGAGCGAGCACTTTCGAATAAAAAGATATCGCAATTATTGAGAAGATTATTTGTGTCGCAGCGGGAAGTAAAATAAGAACAATATTTGAAACGATAGACTCGACAGCACTTTCACCCCGATTGATAACTTGTAGCTTTATTGCAGAGTGTTCTTCGGCGTATTGGGAAGCGTTCAGCTTAAATATTTTCCTGAATGAGTACTCTTCGAGAAATTGCTGTATGGCATTATCTATCTTTTTGAGCGACTGCATATCAGCATAGTACCCAATTCTATTTCTGACAACGTTTGCAAGAAAGTAGAGTCCTATGAACCACGGTATGAGATGTGTATTTTTGGTAACGAGCGCATCGAGCATCTTAGCTGCGATAAGGACAATGCCGATACCGATAAGTTGCTGGACGACTGTCGAAGCAAGCTGAAGGTAGAAGTCTCTATGAAAATCCTTGAGAAGTTTCCAAAGACGAAGCGTGAGTGAAAAATATTTCTGCATAGAGGCTTATGATAGCACCCTTGACGGAAAAAGAAAAGTCTTGCATTGTGAGTAGTGGTTATGATATACTTATATCATAAATGAAAGAGCGGACGCCAATGGCGTCCGCTCTTTCATTTCGTCCTACGCTTTCAAATGGAGATAAATATCTTCAAGTGCGCGTACTGCGTCGCCGGCTGCGATGTTATTTTGATGATAGAGAACATCAGTACAGTCACCCGCTGCCCATACTCCTTTAATAGAAGTTTCTTGTGTACGAGGATTCGTCACAATATTTTTAGTAGCAGTCATCTCTACGAAATTTTCAGCAAATGACGTCGCTGGTATTTGTCCAATCTCCACAAAGACTGCTGAGACGGGGAGCTTAACTTCTTCAGCGCTTTCGCCTACAAGATATGATAGTGAGTCGACGAAGATACTTCCTTCTACTTTTGTTGGTACAGCATTTTCTATGAGTTTGAAATTTGGGTGAGCCTTTATTTTTTCTACAGTGATGGCGTCCGCACGCGGCGCGCTTCGAGAGAGGAGGGTGACACTTTTACAGTAGGCAAGAAGCTGAGCCGCACTTTCAAAGCCAGCATTCCCTCCACCCACAACCACCACATCCATATCGCCAAAAAGCGGTCCGTCACAACTAGCGCAGTAGGTAACTCCTTTGTGTTCGAGGGTGTCTGCCCCAGGAACATCAAGTTTTCTTCGAGACGAACCAGATGCAATGAGCACAGTTTTTCCTTTTTGCTCGCCATGCTGTGTAGCGACTGTAAAATCTCCATCGCTTCCGCCTACTTTTGTCACCTCACTTTCTAATATGGTGAGTATGTTTCCCTTGTATTCTTCCACATGCGCGCGTAATGATTTCGCGAGATCTGCCCCACTGATATGAGGTGTACCGATCCAGTTTTGTATATCGTCAGAGACAATAGATTGCCCACCCCATTCTTTGACAATGAGTAGTGTTTTTAATCTTTTGCGTGCCGCGTAGACTGCTGCGGCAGTACCCGCCGGTCCGCCACCAATGATGATCAAGTCGTAGACAGGTGATAGGGTGGGTTCCATAAAATAGTTTATTAGTTATTTATCTCGAGTAAAGTCGATAGATTCGTAATTAGTTAATACAGAAAAGTATAGCATGGACAAGATTGAAGAAATAAGAAGCAAAACTCGAGACTTGATTATTTGACGTCTATTGTTATAAGTGTTATTATGTATACGTAGTTCTTTGAACTTCCGCATGGTTATAGTAAAAAGTAGCTTACAAATAGGCTATTTCTATCTATAATCACATGGCTGTGGTTCCCTTCGAATTGTAAGGGTCTTTACGATAGAAACTCTCTAGGAGATATCAAATGAGTAATTTCAAGTCACAGCAAAAGCCAGCCTTCAATCCCGCTCGCATGGGTGAAGGTTATTCATATTCCGAAGCGCGGAATTGGCGTTCAGCAGCTCTTGGTCTTCTCGATGACTACAGCAAGGTGAATCTGTCGACGGATTGGCTGGGAGGCAAGCCGCAGATCGTAGGCACACTACGCCGTAAGCGAATTCTTGCCGATACTGCAAACACCCCACTCAACGCTGATCACTTCGTCGACATCGTGGATAACAAGGAAAAGTTTCCAGAAGAATGGAAGAAGGACGGCCGCTGTATCACCTTCGATGGTGACGTCTTTACTTTCTGTGACGGTCGACACCACTCGGATGGTCGCCTCTTCAGAGGAAGCCGCTTCGTCATGGGCTTGTCATGGCTCGACGGACAACCTCTCAAGCACTGCGTCTGGCTCGCCAGCCATGAGTTGGACGCAAAGTACCCGTCTGCCGTTCTCGCAAGCGGCTGATCATGGTCGTCTTGGGGTGTTAGAACTTAGACTTCTGTCACTTGGTCTTTTATACCCTTTGACCTTAGTCCTTGTTCCGCGTGGTACTCCACGCGGGGCTTTTTCATTTTTATATTTATCCAACCTGGATCCCCGGTTCATTTTGATTACAAAATGCCCGAGGATGACACATGGTAGCGAGATTCAAGATACAAACAAGCGCGCCGTAGGCGCGCTTGTTTGTATCTTTAAAACAATAGACACGGCGTTGTTCTTAAAATCAAGAAAACTGTTTTTAGACGTGAGTGTAGAGTGTTTAGAAAATTGCTTTAGCTACAAGGCGTGTGAAATTTTTATAGCTAAGGCGTACTTATTCGTACGACGCAGGAGAAAAATTGCACACATTCCAGTAGATGAGGTAATTTATCTGCGAATATGAAAACCAAGAAAACTGTTTTAGATACGAGGAGCCTAGTAATTTTTCGGCTGAGATGTAGTTAGATGCTACATTGACTGAGAAAAATTACGTAGTGACAAAGTAGATGAGACAGTTTTGTTGATTTTACTTCTTTCGGCGGAGGAAGGGGGGAAGAGCATTCCAATCATCACTCTCATCTTCCTCTTCTAATTTAAACGGTGACTTCTTCGCTCCGTCTTTTTTTACGTCTCTATTCTCACCTTCTCTTTCATTAACAAAAGAATTATCAATTCTTGCTTCTTCTTTTGCCTCAACATGGGTAGTCTCTTCCTTCTTTGGAGCAGTGACAGTAGGAGCACTATCAGATTGTGAGGCGTCGCTATTTTTAAAGACTTCACGCACAACTTCTTGGCCACGTGAAATAAACCCTGAAGGGAAACCAGTTGCGATAACGGTTACCTTTACTTCATCTTTTTTAAGTGTAGGATCGGTTGCAATACCAAAAATGATTTTTGCGTCCTTATCGACTGATTCGGTCACCACCTTGGCTGCTTCTTGCACTTCGAGCATACCGAGGTCTTCAGATCCGTATATAGCAAAGAGCACGCCTTTTGCTCCGTGTATTGAAACATCTAAAAGAGGGGAGTTGATAGCGGCGGATGCTGCTTCACGAGCACGATTCTCTCCAGTGCCGCGTCCGACGCCCATCAGTGCTGTGCCAGAGTCTTTGAGTATTCTTTTAATATCAGCAAAGTCGAGGTTAATAGTTCCTGCAGTACGAATAATGTCTGAAATGCCTTCAACAGCTGATTTTAAAACTTCATCTGATATTGCGAAGGCTTGTTTGACACTCGTGTTCTTATCGACAACAGAAAGCAGTCTGTCATTTGGTATAACAATGAGCGCATCCACTTCTTTTTCAAGCTCTTCTAGACCTCTTTCTGCAATTTTCATTCGAGAAGCTCCTTCGAAAAAGAACGGCTTGGTGACCACACCGACGGTGAGTATGCCTTCATTTTTTGCAATAGCTGCAACAATAGGCGCGGCCCCCGTACAAGTTCCTCCTCCCATACCGCCAGCAATGAATATCATATCAGCCCCCTTGATAACGTCTTGTACTTCTTCTCTTGTCTCCTCGGCCGATCTTTTTCCAATTTCTGGATCCATCCCGGCTCCTAGTCCTTTTGTTAAATTTTTCCCAATATGTATTTTCTTTTCTGCAAGAGAATGATGAAGGTCTTGAGTATCTGTATTCATGGCAATAAACTCAACACCTTGCAGTTTTGAATTGATCATATGATTGAGCGCACCCTTTCCTGAGCCTCCGATGCCGATGACTTTGATGCGAGCGAAACTTTCGATTTCTGGGTTTACTTTTGCCATAGTTTTAATGTGTGACCCAATTGTAGCAAATAAGAGAGCTCTTGCGCAAAGTATATTTCTGTGTCTTTTTTATGGCGAAAACTAAGGGAAGACTAGGGTAAGAAACGACCGATATATCTTCGTAGCTTCTTAAAAATGGAAGCGAAGGCTTCAAAGAAAACCTCTCTTTCCGTAACATCTTTTATGAAAAAAAGTGAGCCATAACATTTTGCAAAGGCAATATCGCTTATGCTTCCATGGGTGAATTCAATGAGAGTGTTTTGCGCAAATTTTATAGGGAGCTTCAGCTCTGCTCTTAACATATGTTCTATCTTTGGAATGAGAGTTCCATTCCCCGTGATAATAACACCAGAGGGTAAAAGTTCACGACGATGAATGGTATCTAACTCTTTGTTTATTTTTTCACAAATATCTGCAACTCTAGCTTCAACTATTTCTTCCACTCGTCTTTTGGAATGTAATATTGTACTCGTTCCAATCTTTATTTCTTCTGCATCTTCTGTTGTTTGCTTGAGGCCGATAGCAATATCTTTGGTAATGTCTTGACCTCCGAGAGCGATAGAAGAAACCAAGAGCGGAGTGTTATTTTCATAGACGACAAGAGAAGTGGTCGCTCCTCCAATATCAAGTAAGAGACAGCCTGACTTCCTTTCCTTCCGCGTGAGTAGGGGAACCGAAAGAGCAAGGGGTCCGGCCACTATATCGCTCGCCTCAACATTCGCGAACGCGAGCACGTCTTTAATGGCATCGAGTAATTGCTTTTGTAACGTTATATAAAGAGTCTTTATCTCTAGCTTATTTGCGCGAAGTCCAATGATGGGGAGTGATGTTTCTGTCCCATCTAATTTAAACTTGATAGGTAGTTCGTGAAGTATATTTTTATTTTTAATATCTGGAAGATGTGACGCGCCGTCCCTGATTGCCTGCTCTATGTCGATGTCAGTAATGAGCGCATCTCCGCGAGTTGTCCTCGTGAACCCCGTTAAGTGTAGTGACGAAAGTCCAGCTGGCGCTATTGAGATGACAACATGCTTTACTTTCTCATCGAGCTCTTCTTCTATTTGTAAAATAAGTTTCTTGATGATTGTCCCGACCTCTTCTTTGTCAGTAACACGTCCACGGTCAACTCCTTCAGTAGGAAGTTCGAGAGAAAGTTGAGGCACTGGGTGTAATGAATCAGAAGAAGCGTAGGCCGCAAGGGCGCGTACCATATGTGATCCGATGTCGATGCCGACCAGTAATGTTGTTTTATTTCTTGCCACGGTAAAATTTTTCTAAATATTTATACTCCAGTTCTTCCATTGTACTACTGTGGGCGTGTCCTTTCAAATGAAGGCAACCGTGAATGACGATGAGGTGAAGGAATTTGTCATAACTCATAGCAAACTCTTTGGCGCCATTTCTGACAGAAGAGAGACAGATATAGATTTCGCCCTCATTATCTGCAAGGGGAAAGGAGAGTACATTTGGTGCATAATCCTTTTTTCTATAGGTTTCATTAAGGTCTTTTGCCTCTGTCGGTGGTATGAAATTGATGGCTAGGTTGTAATTTTTACCGAGCAAAGCACTTTTAATTTCAGAAAATGGTATGCGTGGGAGCATACCATTTTTCCGTATTATTGTAAGATTTGCTTCCTCGCGGATGGCCATATTATCTACGCTTCTTTCTTTCTATTACTTTACCCATGCGTTTTGCGTCTTCGTACTTTGCAATGTTTTCTAATTTGCGGAGTTTTGCACGTTTTGTTTTAAGAGGGGAAAGTGGTCTGTCATTATAGCGAAGTGAGCGAACGCGAGGGAGAATGCCTGCCTCTTGTACTCTTTTTTGGAAACGTCGAATAAGGTTTGCAGGGGCTTCGCTTGGGTTTCTTGTGATATGGACATTTACCTTTGTTGACATAAGTCTTGTGATTATATCATATGTCCATTTTAAAGACAAATAGACAAGACATAAGCTATAAGACGAAAGACTTAAGAAAAATTCTTTCTAGTGCCTATGTAATTTATCGTTTTTTCTTGCAGCTTCTTGCTTAAGTCTTATGGCTTATACAGGTGTCATCTCAGAATTTTGTACTTAGAATATCAGCGTCCAAGACGTTCGCTTTCTAGCTCAGGGATCCAGTATTTATTCAAAATGTTCTTTTTTCGCAGAGCGCTTTCCGCAAACGGAATAATTCCTTGCTAGGAATTTTCCTCACGCTCGCGCCGTTCGCGCTGCGCGAGTTGCTCCAAGCCCTCTGCGGGATTATTAAAATTCAAATATAAAAACCACAAATGAGAAAGCTGCGTGGGGAGCGTGGCTCCTCTGCGCGGCCGGTTTCAAAACAGTAGAGGCAATCCGCCAATCCCATTTATGAACATTTGCTTTACCGAGAGTGTGTTGTACTCTTCTTGGGTTATATCATCGCCTATCACCTTGAAAGTGAATGTCAGCAGCGACGCTACTCCCTCAAGGATGGAGGCGGGGGTGTAGTTGATTTGCAGTATGCGCATGATGTCCTTTCGGAAAACCTACTCATCACAGCTCATGACAACTGTGTAGGTCCCGCATATAAGAGCGGTAATTGATTTGTGAAAGGCCGAAGTGGCAAACAGGCGATGAGTTACCAGACTTTCAAGCATAGAGAAGATCTTATTGGAAATGATCAAATGTCGCTACAGCGCGCACGCTTTTTCTAATATATCATAAATAGCATAAAAAGTCAATAGTAGAAGGGACTATTTTGTAAGGGGATTTTGATAAGGAAAAGCTCGAAAGCTTGTTTGGAGTTGTGTCTACGGCACAGGAACTTTCACCTGAGCAGACTCACACTCGCGTCGCCACGTTGCGCGAGTCAGTTCAAAGGAAAGTTTCTGACTATAGGAAATTCAAATATAAAAACCATAAATGAGAAAGCCGCGCGAGTTGCGAAGCAATCTCGCACGGCCGGTATCCACGCATGGGTCACGTCACTTGATGACGTGCAGTTCGTAGACCGAACCGCTTCGCGTAGTGACCTGCCACACTTGCATTCCGCCTATATCCAGCAGTAAATTGATTTTATGGATCGGGGTAGACATGAGGAGTGTGGGAATATTGCTGACAGTGCGCAGTCTTCTCCCAGTGCAAAGCTCGTCGCCCACGCTAACACCTGCGAAATTCGTTTCGCTGTACAGGTGGCCGAATGTGATGTTGTTCGCCTTCGGGTGATGAACCGGGGTACCGTAGGCGACTCGGGAAACTGTGACGAAGCGGCCAGTCGCCTGCTTGGGTGCGATTTCTAGTCGCGTTCCGCGGTGGCCAGGTTCACCGCAAATGACTGAAGTTTCTTTAATGTTCATTTTTAACTCTCCTTATGTTTAGTCCTAACGTGGACTAAATTAGCTTAAAATTTTTTCTATTAAAAGTCAATAGTAGTGTCCTGAGTTCAACCCTGAAGGACAACACTCATAACTTGTAATGGTGTTGACCAGTTTAATCTTTTTCTTGGTCGTTGTTCTGCACCCTTGAGAATAGGGTCGTGAGCACCCCCCTTGTTATCTTGGGAAGTGAGGCAATTTTTTGAATACAAAAAATATGCCGGTCTGCGAAAGAGAAAGTTTGAAAAAAATTTGAACAATAAAGTAAGTACTGGATTCCTGAGCTAGCAAGCTAACGTCCTGGACGCTGATAGTTTTTGAGTACAAAATCCTTCTGGAATGACAATGCAAAAGGAAATAAAAACGAATAACTAATTACGTCTTAAGACTAACTTAGTACCTATAACCTAGAACTAAAAACTATTTACCATAAGCTATTTGCCTTGAGCCCCACTAATAACGAATTACGACTTACGAATAACTATCTACTGCTATTTAAGATGTTTAATATATTCTGAAAGCGCATCTATTTTCACTGTATCTTGCGAATGCGTCTTCATATTGCGAACAATCACCGAGTTATCCATCGCTTCTTTTTGGCCGAAGATGATGCAGTAAGGGACTTCCATCTTTTCTGCCATACTAAGCTGAGCTCCGAGCGAATCTTTGGAAATAGATTGATGAACGGGAATTTTTGCTTTCCTTAGTATTTCCATAACACACAGACTTTTTAATTTCGCTTCAAAGCCGAGCTGTATGAAATAAATTTTTGGAGCCTTCATGATGCGGGGTGCGATACGTTTGCATTCTGGGAACATGAGTATGCGGTCGATACCGAGCGCGGTGCCGACCGCTGGTACATCTTTTTTACCGCCCATGTCTTTTGCGAGATAGTCATAGCGTCCGCCACCTGTGACAGTGATTTCTTTTTCCTTTCCGTCTTCACCTACGTCTATTTTGATGACTTCAAAAACGGTACGAGAATAGTATGACAGACCACGTACGAGAGAGTTGTTTATACGATAAGGAATAGCCATCTCTTCTAAGTATTGCAGTACTTCTTTGAAATGTTTACGAGCATCTGGCGAAAGTGACGAAATAATAGCAGGAGCATTCTCTTTATATGGCTGACACTGAGGCTGCTTACAGTCAAGAAGTCGTAAGGGATTCGTCTTTAATCTTTCAGTACAGTCTTTACATAAAAATTCTGCATGCTTTTTATAATAGTTGGTGAGGTCTCGTATGTATGCTGGTCTTCCTTCCTTGTCACCCATAGAGTTGATATCGACAACGAGGTCATTAAAACCGAATTCTTCTAGTATGGTAAAAAGTGTTCTTATAATGAGCGCGTCACAAATACTTTTTTCACTGCCAATTATTTCTAAATTGAATTGACGAAGCTGTCTGAGTCTTCCTTTCTGAGGATTCTCATGACGAAATAGTTGTCCGTAGGAGTAGAGCATCACTGGCTGAGGGAGAGACTGCATGCCATGTTCGAGGTATGCCCTCATAACGCTTGCTGTATATTCTGGGCGAAGAGCAAGTCTTTCTCCTCCTTTTGATTTGAAGGTATACATTTCTTTATCAATAACATCGGTTCCTTCACCGATAGCTGAGATGAACACATCTTCTTTTTCGAGTAGTGGCGTCTCTATAGGTTTGAAGCCATAGTAGACAGCTACCTCTTGAGCTCTTTCAAAGAGGCCTTGATAGGCGTAATATTCTTCATCAAAGAGATCGAACATGCCCTTTAAAGATGTTGGCACTTCTTTTTTTCCTTCAACTTTTTTTTCTTCAGACATAAGCTTAAGTATATATGAAATAATTATTATCTGCTCTCATCCCCCGGAAGTAATCCGAAGTTTGGAAACACCCGGAGTAATGCCCGACCTCTCATATCATTCTTTGGTAATGCTCCCCAAAGACGACTGTCATAGCTTCCGTCTCTGTTATCTCCCATCATGAAGTATTCATCTTTGCCAAGGGCGACGTCTGCTCCTCTATAGGTTTTGTTCTGATTATAGAGAGGGTCAAGGAATGACTCATCGAAGACAAAACCGTTTGGATTCATTTTGTTATATATTATTGTTTTGCCATCTTTGACCACAATGCGTTCGCCGGGAAGTCCGATAATTCTTTTGACAAGATATCTTCCTTGATACCGCTCCTCTCCCTCGAACAATTTAAAAATTATAACTTCTCCGCGTTTTGGCTCTGTAAAGAAAAGAGAGAATTTATCAACGAGGAGAAACTCCCCCGAGCGAAATGTCGAGAGCATAGATCCACCGTCGACAATAAATGGCTGAAGAATAATACCCTGGAAAACCTTGACTGCAATGACGATACCGATTATCCAAAGAAGGAGAGTCTTAGGCTTTTCATGTTCTTCAAGAATTTTTATTTTTCGGAGAGTGCTCTCTATTTTTTTAAAGAAGAGTGCAAGAAAAAGAAAAAATGAAACAGTGACGATGATGACGAGTATTGTCATGCTTGCTTTGTTGTATGCGACATCAACAAAACTTTCTTTCAGTAACGTATAAAATAGTTCCATAGTAATTGCTAGTGAGTATACTCGTGCAGGAGAAGTATCGCAACTTTTTGTGATACAATCTTTGTATGAAATTTGTGATTGTCCTTTTAGGTAATCCAGGTAATGCGTATAAGCATACTCGGCACAATGCTGCGAGGGTTCTTTTTGAAAATATAAAAGAACTGCCGGAAGAATTTGAAATTCTTATACCGTCTACCTTTATGAATGAGAGC
This sequence comes from bacterium, assembly GCA_043751115.1. Lineage (GTDB taxonomy): Bacteria > Patescibacteriota > Minisyncoccia > Phycocordibacterales > UBA5272 > UBA11704. The sequence goes on from JAYVAE010000031.1 coordinate 26,448, forward strand.
GGACTTGATGTCGTCAAATATCTTCGCTATCACGAAAATGTAACACTGCTTGTTGTTTACGATGATAAAGATTTAGAAATAGGACGAATGAAGCTGGCGTATGATAGAAGCGATGGCGGACATAATGGTCTGAAGTCAATCATCACTTACCTCGGCCGAACGGATTTCCTTCGCCTTCGTATTGGTATCGCTCCGAGAGGGACAGACGGAAAAGAAGTGCTACCGCCTCATGGAGATGAGGTGCAAAAATATGTACTTGAAACATTAAGACAAGATGAAAGAGATACTCTCGATAGATTGAGCGAGTCATTACCAGATTTACTTGCTACCCTTTCAAAAGAGGGGTATCAAAAAGCAATGGAGATTTATAATGGGAAGTGATAATATAAAATGCCGGCGCTTTGTGCCGGCACGGAAGGTGAAGTACTAGATCATGTAGATCTTGTACTCCTTGCCGTTGTGAATGATTCTTGCGACGTAAAGTCCACGAGACTCACCTTCGGCAGAAATGAAGTGCGACAGCCTCCCTTCAGATGTGAAGTTGAAGGAAAGGCTCTCATTTTTTACTATTTCTTTTTTTATTTCTTCAAAAATTTGCTCGTTTAATTTGGCATATAGCTCCCAATATCAGTTTTTCTTCTTCTCACCGAGCGTCACAGACGAGTTCAGAAGTATGGCCGTAATCAGCTTCTGCTTCCTTTGAAGGG
>JAYVAE010000032.1:0-3077 GCA_043751115.1 bacterium
AAAATCAGCATCACTCGCTAAAGATTTAGCTTCTGGATGCTCAGCGTACTGGCTAAACGCCATGTAAGTAGAAAAACCGTTATCTCTAAGTTCTTTGAAGATTTGGTCATAATTACGCATTTCACCTAGATATTTTGGTACACCGGCAACACCAACTATGGGGGTTTCAATGATGATTGGTTGATAGGTTAATAGTTTTGGGGTGTAATTTTTATAAAATATCAAACCAACTGAAATCAAACCAAAACTAACTATTAAACAGCTAATTATAAGTTTTTTTGTCATTTGTTTTTTATTGAGTATTAACTGATTGTGGTTATTGTCTACATGGAATTAAAACTCATTATAAAGATACGTCTCTCCCCCAATAGTTGCATAAAAGTACGCCTTATTATTATGGCCATACAGCCGAATAACTTCATCGTATGGTCCGATCTTTTGTTTATCTATGGTTACAAAAGTTTTTCTGGAGCCTTCTTCAAATACTACTGATGCAACTTTATCATTTACTAAAATAGACTTTTCTGGGACGTCTTCATAAACACTTCCTCCATAATACATGTTAGTGTTGAAATCAACTTCCCCTGGACTTGTTCTCTCAAAAAAAGTGAGAGTGTATACCGGCTTTCCATCAACTATTTGCGACGTCTTAAACTTATGCAGTTTCTGTAAATCTTCATTTAAACTTATGTTTACAGGTATTTTGCTAAAGACAAGATCTTGACCAGCCGTCACAGTTTCATCTCCGGTATTTAAAAGAGCATCATCCACTGTAGCACTTAAAAAATGTGGGAAACAGAATAGGGAGATAAGGAGTGCGGAAAGATTTTTTTTCATATTGGGAAGTATACCGTATCTTTTTGAAAAGATATACAAAACTTTGTGCGGGACAACCATTAACTCGCGACAAAACTAAGAAAACTTTTGATTAAAAAGCTCTACACTTTTTTCTTTATCTTCTTCTTTCACAAATAAATCATACTGAACCAGCCCATTACTCACACCAAATATTCCCGTTAAATTATTGTTACTGGTGCTCATTCCCACTTTTATCCCCTCGCCCTCAAGATAACTTTTTATAAAAATCACCTACGCCTCATCCCGCGCAACATAAAGTTTTATCATAAGGAAAGTATACCTCATGAGTAAAAACAAAAAGTCGGTTTCGCTTTGCGAAACCGACTTTTGTGTTGCATCCTCAAGCTTTCAGTTTTAGATGAAGTTCGAGGCGTCGAGCTTGCGAGAACAGAGGCGTACACAAACGTACGACGACAGTGCGAGCAAGCGAAGACAACAAAGAAGTTCGCTAAAAATGGGAGCGGACTACCAAGCGAAGTGAGCAAAGGCTTTATTCGCTTCCGCCATTCTATGCGTATCCTCTCTCTTTTTCACCGCAGCCCCTTCATTGTTTGAAGCAGACATGAGCTCGTCGGACAACTTCTTTTCCATAGCGGCACCTTTTTTAGCGCGTGCTGCATCAATAATCCAGCGGAAAGCGAGCATAAATCGTCTCTCTTCACGAACTTCACGAGGCACTTGATAGTTAGCTCCACCAATACGACGTGAACGAACTTCAGTGAGTGGACCTGCATTACGGAGCGCTGCCTCGAAGACTTCGATTGGGTCCTTGCCTGTTTTTTCTTTGATAATATCAAAAGCACCGTAAACCACGTTCATAGCAGTATTTTTCTTCCCTCCCTGCATTACATAGTTGATAAATTTACCAACTTTTTGATTGTTGTATATCATGTCAGGCTGAGCGACATTTCTATTTTTTACTTTACGTCTCATGTTTTTTGAAGGGTTTAGCGACTAAGGTTGAAGGTTAGCCGAACACGCTTGTAAAGTGTTCGTATTCTAAACCCTATTCCCTAATTACTAGTAACCAGTTATATTCGTGTGCATTTCCCGGAAAGCATCGGTACTGCACGAATTGTTAATTTCTGTAAGGCTTTCAATACTCAATAACGAGTGTTTTCTATACTACAACAAAATAAGTAATTATACAAATAAACCGCGAGCTCCAAGCTATTTACTTGCCTCACCCACTGCATACTGATGATCGATGGCATCACTAGTTAATTTTGCTGTTTGTAACATTAACAACATTTCTTTAAAGAGGTCTGCGTCTATCCTTACAAGTCCTGGAGAGGAAAGTAACTTTTCAATAAAATCACCTTCACCGAACTTCATCCGAAATATATTTGACTTTACGAGCGCTCTGATAACTTCTCTTCTTACAAGAGTAAGCCTATAGTTTCCTCCGCTAGATAAATGTTCCTCATATATTTTAACTCTTTCTACCACCTCTGGAATATCAGAGCAGAGTGCCCTAAAATCATACAATACATCTTTGGAAGCACCCTGCCGGCGAGTAACGCATTGAGCACAAAGATAAACTCACTTTCTTTATACTTTCTATGTTTCCTTACCTTCTAAAACGACTCATTAAATTTGTTTGAAGGGTTAAAGGAGCGCGTTCATTTAAAATGAGCATCGAAATCTTTCAAAAACTCCTCTGCATTTTTATACCCATCATCTTTTTTGAGGTTTTTCAAATCCTTTTCCATCTGCTTTCTCCACGCATGCGCAACCGGCGCTGGAACTTTTTCCATAGCGTACACTGTCGCAGGAAGACCACCCTTACGTCCCACCTCTTCTAAAAAAACATTAAAAGCAGACGACATCGAAATGCCTTCTTTTTAAAAGACTTTCATCGCTTCTTTTTTGATTTTACTACTTGTGCGAATTTGTATTGTCGTGTCCATGCTTCCATCATATTCCTCCCCTTTTATTTTATCAATACATTTGTCATGACAAATGTACATACAAAAAAATATACGCTCATTATTTAAAGAAACTCAAATAACCTTTCTTCAAAATCTTTTATTTTTCCCTTTTCATCAATTTCTATTCCTTCTTTCTTATATAGTTTCATTCTCTTACTATCGTACTCACCTCTCGTCCAAATACGCCCATTAATACCATCCCCAACTAACCTCTTCCCTTAATTTCCACAATTGATACACTGTAACTATGTATACAATTGATATACCAACATTAAAACATCACTTACG
>JAYVAE010000033.1:0-13228 GCA_043751115.1 bacterium
AGATGCAATCAACGGATGGTCAAAACAAAGTTTAATAAATCTTTGTTGCTATGATTGGATTAGGAGACAGTGGGAAGAGGTTAATTAGGGATGGTATTATTGTGTTCTTTGTAGCAAACTCTATTTTAAAATTTGGTACCATCGGACTAAATAATAAGAATATAGCTAGACTTCCCTTAATTTCGCTGTATGCATCTATTCTCATTTCTATACCAGAAGAAATTCTTTTTAGGGGCCTCATACAAACGTATTTATATTCAATTTCTTATGACGTTATTCTTCCACTGCTCATTTCCTCGCTTATTTTTGGATTGTCCCATATTTTGAATGGAGCGAAAGGCATTAGTCCTTCAAAGTGGAACGGGAAACTCGTGGTTATGACTTTTTTAGCTGGGATATTTTTAGGATATAGTTTTTATATAACGGGCAGTCTCGTCGTGCCAATAGTGCTTCACACTGTATTCATTCTAATAATTAAAGTATTTATTAAAGACGAAGTGAAGGTGTAAGTCAAAATCGCAAGTGATATACTCACTCTAACTATGAGTAAAGAAAATGATGCCATACTATTTTATGAAGCAGAGTATTATATGTTCTCTAATTTCGCATCCTTTGCAGTAAAGCATAATGGACTTATTTGGATGTCCTCTGAGCATGCGTATCAAGCGGCGAAGTTTGAAGACAAAGAAGTTATTGATTTAATACATAAGTCGCTCTCGGCGCATGACTCTAAGAAAATTGCGCATACCTATAAAAATAAAGTAAGCAGTGATTGGAATAGTGTAAAAGTATCGGTCATGGAAGATATTATCCGCGCCAAAATATCTATGCATCCATACATCAGAGAAAAACTTCTTGAAACAGGAAATAGAGAAATAATGGAAGACTCTCACAAAGATTCTTTTTGGGGTAGAGGACCGGACTTTAAAGGGAGAAATGAACTTGGGAAAGTATGGATGAAGATAAGGAAGGAGCTTCAGAGTAAATAGATCACTAAAAACTTTATGAAGATACCTTCTTCTAAAATAAGGTATCGTAGAGATATGATAACAATACTCGGAGTATAATTTCCTGTTTCAAAGAAAACTCTCTACCCGAAAAAGAGTTAAATTGCCATTTCTTATATCAATGCTATGAAAGAAGGGAAAGGTGAAGCTAGAAAAGTTTTAAAGAAATTAGGTTAGATTTACCTCAAAGACAAACAAGAAACAGTCTTTATTTTATGATATAATACCTCTATTATGTCACTACTTTCACAAATTTTCCCCAAGGAAGAGACCAGGCTCGTCAAAAAAATTACTAAAGAAATCGAGGCGGTTTTCTCATTTGAAGACGAGCTCAAAACACTAACACCTGAAGCGCTCAAAGAGCGTAGTGCGCTTCTTCGAAGCAAAGTGCAAGCAGGAATAGAAGGAAAAGGAGGAGAAGAAAGAAAGGAAGCAGAAGCAAAAGTGTTGGACGAAGTGCTTCCTGAAGCTTTCGCACTCGTTCGTGAAGCGTCACGCCGCACACTTAAAATGATGCATTATAAAGTGCAAGTTGTTGGTGGGGCACTTCTTCACCGTGGTAATATTTCTGAAATGCGTACCGGAGAAGGAAAGACGCTTGTTGCGACGCTTCCTGCATATTTAAATGCCCTCACGGGACGTGGTGTGCATGTTGTCACGGTGAATGATTATCTTTCACGACGTGACGCTGTATGGATGGGGCAAGTATATGACACACTTGGCATGACAATTGCTGTTATCAATCATCAGTCGTCTTACCTTTATGATAAAGGTCAAGCGGGGGACGCGGTAGAGACGGACGATCTTCTTGAAAAAGAAAGTTTCAAAGTTGCTTACGAATACCTTCGCCCTATTTCAAGGAAAGAAGCTTACGCAGCGGATATTACCTATGGAACGAATAATGAATTTGGTTTTGATTATCTTCGTGACAATATCGGTTACTCTGAAGAGGCACTGGTACAGCGTGGCTTCCACTATGCTATTGTCGACGAAATTGACTCTATCCTGATCGACGAGTCGAGAACTCCTCTTATCATCTCAGCTCCGGCGAAGGAGTCAAGTGAAGACTATAGAAAATTTGCTCGTGTCGCGGAAGATTTAAAAGAGGGCGATCATTATACTGTCGATGAAAAGCAAAGAGCGATATCCCTCAATGAAGAAGGAATAGAGAGAGCTGAACAGTTACTTGGGGTGAGTAATATTTACACTACAGAAGGTATGAGGCTGGTACATCATCTTGAAACTGCAGTCAAAGCAAAAGCTCTCTTTCTCAAAGAAAAAGAATATGTTGTGAAAGATGGAGAAATCATCATCGTCGACGAGTTTACCGGACGTATGCAACCAGGGAGACGTTGGTCAGATGGTCTTCACCAAGCAGTAGAAGCAAAAGAAGGTGTACAAATAAAAGAAGAGTCAAGGACGCTCGCTTCTATAACGTTTCAAAATTATTTTAGGTTTTATGAAAAGCTGTCCGGCATGACAGGTACTGCCGAGACTTCCAAAGAAGAATTTTATAAAGTGTATACTCTCCCTGTTGTTCCTGTTCCGACACATAACCCCATTTCTCGCGTCGATAATCCTGATCTTATTTTCCAAAATGAAAAAGGAAAATGGAAAGCGCTTGCTAGAAAAGTAAAGGAACTTCACGCACATGGCGAGCCAGTACTTATTGGTACTATTTCTATAGAAAAAAACGAAGTACTGTCGAAGTATCTCGAACGTGAAGGTGTGCCGCATGCTGTCCTTAACGCTAAAAATCATGAGCGTGAAGGAGAAATCATTGCAGAAGCTGGTAAAAAAGGTGCCGTAACTATCGCGACTAACATGGCAGGGCGCGGTGTGGATATAAAGCTTGGTGGACCACTTGCGACACAGGCAGAAAAGGAGGCGGTCATAGCTTTAGGAGGACTCTTCGTCATCGGTACTGAGCGTCATGAAGCAAGACGTATAGACAATCAGCTGCGCGGTCGTGCGGGTAGGCAGGGCGATCCTGGGCAAACACAATTTTTTGTTTCCCTCGAAGATAGTTTGATGCGCGTCTTCGGCGGCGATGGTGTCAAAAATATGATGGGTAAAATAGGACTTCCTGAGGATGAGCCTATTGAATCAAAGTTTGTATCAAAAGCCCTCGAAAGTGCGCAAGAAAAAATAGAAGGATTTCATTTTGACTCGAGAAAGTACACGCTTCAATATGATGATGTCTTAAACGTTCAACGTAAAAGTGTTTATGAGAGACGAAAGAAAATACTTTTTAATGATGAAGTTTATATAGAGAGCCTTCTTGAAGATTTAGAGAAAACAAAGCCTGGCATAGCCGCCCTTCTTACTGAAAAATATGAAAAGTTCGGTGTAGACGCTGTAAAGCATACTTTCCGCGTTATGCTACTTCAAATTATCGATTCATTTTGGATGGATCATCTCGATGCGATGGAGCATTTGCGCCAAAGTGTGAATCTCCGCGCTTACGGTCAGCGTGACCCGCTCGTTGAGTATAAGAAAGAGGCACTGCATATGTACAAGGCTCTCGATGGACATATCAAAAATGATGCCATTATGTTTATAGAAAATATGGAAGGTGTCTTTGCTATGAGTCAGGCTGTAGAGACGGCGCAGGCGAGGTCAGTTCCACTTTCACCTGTGGCTACAGCTATGCTGAGCGGTGGAAGTTTAGAAGGAAGTATTTCTGCTGTAACTTCTGATCAAAAAATGAAGGACACAGTAGGAGGAGTAGAAAAATTAGGCAGAAATGACATGTGTCCATGTGGTAGTGGTAAAAAGTGGAAGAAATGTGGCGAATTAAATACTGAAGAACATGTCAGTTTGATGGAGAAGAAATAGAAGTGGTCTCGCGCTAATGAAATGTAAAAATGGGCAATACAACAAGGATTGCCCATTTTGTTTCCGTCAGACACCTTAACGTACCAGGAGAGATTTCCAATAGAGCAAATGGTAGACTTCAAATCTTTAACACCAAAGAAGATTATAAAATTTTTGAGAAACTACTCCTCGAAACAAAAGAATTGGTTAATGTGGTGGTTGTCCCTAGTATATAATTCTAAAACGGTATCTTCTCTCTTTTTTTAGGTATACACATCGGAATTAGGATTTCACTTAAAATTTTGCCAAAAACTTCCTAAATAATATATATAATTTTGCACGGCAAAAATTTCCTTAAATTCGTTTACTTCCTTATCTTTTATCTCAATCGCCATACTTGCTATTCTGGCACGATTTTCAGGGCTTTTGAAATCACCGAGCACAAGTTCCTTCTTTTATCACCAAGTCATCATTGTATATAACCCCTTTTGAAATAGAGGGTGGGGCGTATAATCCAAAGTGAGCTTGGGTAAAAAATCCATTACCTCTTCCTTTTGCAATCTCTCCCTCAGACACTAGCTGATCATCCTGCCAGACTTTTGCACTTCCATGTTCGGAATCAAAATCCAAGCATACGGTTAACTTTACCCATTTTTTCATGGGAAATTTAATATCCGTTGTTTGAAATGTTCGCGTCCCCTTTCCATTTGTAGGAATGTGCATCAGCTGAACAGTGCCTTCATCGCTCAAATTAACTAAGACTGCGTCCCATTCTGTGGAATTTGTATTATCAAGCGTAGCAAAACTAAACCATTCTCCTTTTGCAATCTCCATATCGAGCCAAACCCAAAATTCTATAAGCGCCGGAGTTTTAAATGCTCCTCCTTCTAGTCTATTCAACTGGATTGTTGGGTACCCCCGGTGATTTTTGTTTCCAAAATTTGAACTCTGAGTATTTTTATATATCCATCCCTTATGTGCGTATTTCCCACTCTTTACTTGTTCGGTAGACAAATCGTGTGATGCGGAACCCTGATAGTTCTGTGGTGAAATGTAGAAATTCTTAAAATCGTCCACTGACTCAAAGCTTGTTTTAAATATTCTCGATTGATTTTTAGTTGGGTCAGCCTTGTTAATCAATGGCGATTTATCGCGATTTACATTTATATAAAATTCATAAAGAGAGTCCCTTGAAAAGGAAACACCAATTCCCACAACAATAATAACCGCAATAATTAATATTAATTTTTTTATAATTTATTTTTTTAGAAAACGGTGTCTGCAGGTGCTGCATAATCATAATTCATGTGTCAGAATTATTTCTGCTCGCATGCAGTAATCATAACATACGGATAAAGTTCTCCGTATAAAATTCTAACACGAATTTCCAATTTCTCATGGAGGGTGTCGTCATTCGGAGGACAATCAAGAATTTGTCTTTAAGTATCAAAGTGATCAAACTCGCACATACTCTCGTTACATAGTACAAGGTGCCAACTCTCGCTACATCACCCTGAAACCCTGAAATAAAGGTTGTCCTTTTTCTCTCAAAGAGAGATACTTTCACTCAAAAGTTGTTTGGATAAAGCTCGTCTTCGAGCTTTAGGGGGCGAGACTGCGGCGGAGCAAATCAGGTTGTCGCCGTGCTTCTGGTGCCGGTCTCGGACGTGAACAGCTCTCCAAAAGGGAGGGACGGGGATACTCAAACGATCGTAATCTTCGAGTGAAGTTTTTTTCCGGAAGTTTAGGATAAATAAAAGTCGAGTGTCAGTAGACCCAAGCAACAGCCCGTAAACACTTCGTGTGCTAGTTTATGATAAACTATAAAAATATCACTATGAAAGAACTCATCAAAAGTATTATCGTTTCTCTCCTCACTTGGGAGGCAAAAAGAGTTCTGAGGAAGAAGAAACCATTTATTATTGCTGTTACTGGAAATTTAGGTAAAACTTCGACAAAGGACGCCATCTATGCCGTCATGAGAGATCACTTCCATGTGCGCTCGAGTGACAAAAGTTTCAACAGTGACTTCGGTGTTCCGCTCACCATCTTGGGTGAGAAAAGTGCCTGGAATCATCCGCTCAAGTGGCTCGGCATACTGTATCGTGGATTCTTTGTCGCTAGTGATACAGACTATCCGACACATCTTGTACTTGAAGTCGGGGCAGATAAGCCAGGGGATATCAAAGATGTTACTTCGTGGCTCAAGACCGACATTGCAGTCATGACACAGTTTGCTGAAGTTCCAGTGCATGTTGAATTTTTTAAAGATAGAAATCATCTTGTTAAAGAGAAAGAGTATTTACCAAAGTCGCTCCATGGTGGTGGGCTTTTTTTATACAGCGCTGATGATCATGATTCCGTACTTATGAAAGATAGGATAAATCGTCCGCACCTTTCCTATGGCATAGAGAAAGAAGGTGATGCGAGGGCGAGTGATATACATATTTACGGAGACCCAAGTGGTGTGAGGGCGCATGTTTCTGTTCTGGGTGAAAATGTTGACCTCACACTTCCGGAAGTGCTCGGCAAAGGCGCCATCTATGCCGCACTTCCTGCCCTTCTTATTGCTAAAACATTAGAGATACCACTTTCTCACGCCGCAAGGTCCCTTCGTGACGCTGACAAGCCAAAGGGTCGTATGCGTCTTGTAGAAGGAATGAATAAAAGTGCTATTATCGATGATACGTATAACTCTTCACCAAAGGCAGTGCTACACGGACTCAAAACTGTTGAGAGTATCGAGGTGAAGGGTAGGAAAATAGTAGTGCTCGGAGACATGCTTGAGCTCGGCGACCATGCAAGGGACGAGCATTATAAAGTAGGACTCGAAGTTGCAAGGGTGGCGCATATTCTTATTACCGTTGGAGTGAGATCGCGCTTTACAGCAGAAGGCGCCCTTGATGGACTTATGAAGGACGAACATATACTTGAATGCGAGAGTTCCATTGACGCCGGTAAAGAGCTCGTCAAGATGATACAAGAAGGAGATTTAATTTATATAAAAGGGTCGCAAAGTATGCGTATGGAAAAAGCTATAAAAATGATTCTCGCGAGAGAGCATGATGCCGATAAATTTCTGGTGAGACAAGATAAAGAGTGGCTACTTAAATAATAAAAACTTTTAAGAGTTTTTTTTCTATGCTTTTTTATTGAAATCGTCTCTTTATAGAAAGTAAGATGCATAGTATCATATTTTAACCTAAAGAAAAGTTAGGAATGTTCCTGACTTAATTAAGGAGGAGGATTCAATGAATTTGACAATCAGCGGACATCATGTGAAAGTTTCGCCAGCTCTCCGCGAGTATGTGCTCACGAAGCTCGACCGCGTCACACGGCATTTTGATCAGATCGTGGGCGTGAGTGTTCTCCTTTCTATCGAGAAATTGAAGGAGAAGGAACGGCGCCAGAAAGCCGAAGTCACGGTGCATGTGAAGGACCGCGACATCTTCGTGGAGCAAGCAAACGAAGACATGTACGCTGCCATGGACAAGCTCGACCGCCAGGTGCTGCGCCACAAGGACCGTATGCAGGAGCATCATCACATTGCTCCTAAGCGAATGGATGTTGGCGCCGCCTAATCAGGCGAAGCGGGCAAGTTATAAATAGCCTCTTGCGCAGGATTTCCGCCTAACGGCGGACTCTTTTTATGATCTAAATAGACGACGTAGCATTTTTACAACCTAGTGTGAACTATGCTTGAAAGTATAGAGTGATCTACTAATTGCTCACTATACCCTTTAAAGTTATTAAAAGGGCAAAATAGACGTGTTTTTTCCTGAAGAATGAGTACTATGAGTGTATGGGCAAGCAAGAACATCCCTTTGGATGGAAAGCATTATCTCGTATTCTTATTATTGCGAGTGTACTTTTCTTGACATGGAAACTCTCTCTCATTGTTGCTGATATTTTCATCGCGCTCGTAATTGCATCAGCGTTGTATCCATTAGTATAAAAAGTAAATAGAAGAATTCCACTCCCAGCATCCATATTCCTCGTCTTATTTTCTTTTGTAGCTCCTTTAATTCTTGCTTTTATTTATTTTATACCAAATATTCTTTCTCAGTTGCCAGAGCTAGCAACAACTCTTGACGCGACTTTAAAACAATTTAACTTTTTGCCGAAAATACTGCCCTCGCTTGATCCCTATACATTCGTAAATAATAATATTGCAAGTCTTTCGACAAGTGTCATAATTATACTGGCGCATGGTGCCATCATACTTACTCTTACTTTTTACTGTCTACTTGATAGTAGAAGACTTCTTAATTTTTTTCTTACACTTTTTTCTATAAAATATAGGAGAGACATTACCAAAATGCTACTTGAAATAAATGAAGTCAATCGTAATTATATTAGGGGTAATATATTTATTTCAGTTGTGCTGACCGTTACCATCACTCTTGTGTTGCTCCTTCTCGGTATTCCCTATGCAGTTCCCTTGGTAATACTCGTTGGAGTCATGGACTTGTTTCCAGTCATCGGCTCAATCATTGGAGCAATTCCAGCTTTTATCATTGCTTTTTATATATCACATGTTACAGGGGTCGTACTCCTTGTTGTGAATCTCATTTATCAGCAACTTGAAAACAGTATTATTTCACCGATGGTATACAAAAAGACACTAAATATTTCTACAGGGTTCAGTTTCCTCGCAGTCATTGTTGGTGCGAGCCTTTTTGGTCCCATTGGTGCATTTATCGCACTTCCCATAGCTGTTACTCTTACGGTTATTCTTAAGTATAGAGAAAGATTTAAGTGGGCTATGGTGTAAGGTAAATCGATGTCTTCAAAATAATTCATGCCATGACAGTTCATATATTAGGTCGTACTCTGCTTCAAGACAAAGGGCGTCACGCAGGTTTTCTGCATAACGCCCTAGCGGTGTTCTGTTCTATCCTTATAGGCTTTGCCAAGGTCTGTAAGTCGATACGCCTTTCGCTGGTGACTCACAAGTACCCGATCTGTAAACGAGGTCAACCCGAGATATTCTAAGTACTTCTCGTTCACAAGAGATTCGAGCGCCTTGACTACGCTAAGCTCTTTCATTTTTGGTAAGCCGGGAAGCGTCTTCCTCTTCCAGCTAGCAAACACACCCTCAATAGATGGAAGTTTTGGGTGCACCCTCGTATACCACTCTTCGATCTCATCGTATGTGAGGCTTCCGTAGTGGTTAAAGCGATGAAGAATACGAATCTTCATCTTTTCAAGTTCCTTCTCCATAACGCCTTACCTTTCTGTAAAAAACTGTGAAGATACCATGAAGATACACAGTAATTCTATAAGAAGCGGGCACCAAATGCAAAAGTCCTTTTCTTTTGTTAAATATGCTACAGTAAAAAATAAGAAGCTAGTATGTTAAAAACCTTTTTCCTTTCCTCCTTATCGTTTTTTGCGTTTTTTGCACTTTTTTTCTCTCTTTCTCTCTCTTTTACCTTTTCAGTCGGCGCTGAAGCTGTGCTTCTTCAAGACAAGGAAGTTTTTGAAAGGGCAAAAGTGCTAGAAATAACAAAGAGTGGAACAAGTAGTCTGCCCGGTGGAGCGCCACTTGAAACGCAGACAATAAAGGCGAAAGTTATAACGGGCGAAAAGGCTGGGACTATGGTGACGCTTGAAAATGATTATATACAATTAAAAGAAGGCGACACTTTTTATATTAGGCATCAGACAAATGAATTTAATGATACTGACAATTGGTCCGTTTCTGATCCATATAGGCTGCCACTACTTTTTTCACTGGTTATTACTTTCATCGTGCTTATCTTTATTTTCGGAGGAAGGCAGGGAGTGAGGGGGCTCGCTAGCCTAATTGGAAGTCTTGTTCTTATTTTTTATCTCCTTATACCAGGGATATATAATGGCCTGAACGCTATTTTTGTCAGTATTGGAGTTGCATCACTTATTATCATTGTCGGGTCGTATATCACACATGGTGTGAATAGGACGACATCTTCAGCCGTGGTCGGCATGATACTCACGGTGCTTCTTACGGGATTTACTTCTTACTTTATAGTTCTTCTTGCAAAGTTAAGTGGCTACACATCGGATGAAAGTGTTTTTCTTCACTTAAATAGTGGTGGCTCCATAGATATGGTAGGACTTCTCTTTGGTGGTATTGTTATCGGTCTTCTCGGAGTTCTTTATGATAGTGCTATCGGTCAAGCGGTGGCAGTAGAAGAGTTATTTCGTGCTGGTAAGCATATGAGCAGGCAAGAAGTGTATACAAGGGCGATACGTATGGGGAGAGAGCATATAGGAGCGCTCGTTAATACGCTGGCTATCGCTTATGTTGGTGCTGCACTACCACTCTTTCTCCTTCTTTACACTTCTACGACAGGATTTCTTTTCATCATCAACAGCGAGCTGATCGCGACTGAGATAATACGCATACTTGTTGGCAGTATTGGGCTCGTGCTTGCGGTGCCGATAACAACGCTTGTCGCTTCATATATGCTTTACGGGAAAGTGATAGAAAATGACAGCACAAGTACAGAACGCGTAGGGCATGGACATAAACATTAAAGGTGCTTTAAAGATTCTAGGGGACGAGTTATACTCTCTTTAACTATGCCTGATAAATATTCTGCTGTCTGGGTTTCGCATTCTTCCATGGGAGATTATTTGAAATGTCCTCGACTTTATTATTTACATAATGTTTATAAAGACCCAAAGACAAAAAATAAGATGGCTATAGTGTCGCCTCATATGTCACTCGGCATAGCGGTGCACGAAGTTTTAGAAGGGCTGGGAGACTTTCCTTCGGATGAGAGAATGAATAGGGATTTATTTAAGATATACGATGAAGCTTGGGAAAAAGTGACTGGGAAAAGAGGAGCATTTTTAAGCAGTGAGGATGAGCAAGCTTTTAAAGAAAGAGGAAGATTGATGCTTGAAAATGTTATCAAAGACCCTAGGTTTCTTACGGAAAAAAGAATTAAGCTTCCTCGCGAGACGATGAACCCCAACTTTTTTCTTTCTGAGGAAGAAAATATTATTTTAAATGGATTGGTGGATTGGATAGAGTATTTTCCAGAAACAGATTCACTGCATATTGTGGATTTTAAAACAGGAAAAAAAGAGGAAAGTGAATCATCCTTACAGCTTCCGATCTATCTTCTTCTCTGTCATAAATTACAAAAAAGAAAAGTCACCAAAGCGAGTTATTGGTATTTAGAAAGTGACACGCTTGTAGAGAAGTCACTTCCCGATGAAGTGAAAGCGTACAACGATGTCTTTGCCGTTGCCAAGAGAGTAAGTGATGCCAGAAAAGCAAACGTTTTTGTCTGTCCAAAAGAGGAAGGAGAATGCTTTCACTGTAAGCCATATGAAGAAATTCTTAGACTTAAGAAAGAAGGGGCTTCGGATACGATGGAGAGTGTGGGAGTTGGACAGTTTAAGCAAGAACTTTTCATACAAAAACAAAAGTCATAATTTTTTTTAAAAGTTTGTTTTCTGAAAACGTCGAAAAGACTGGCCTCGAAGAGTTAGAAATTGACCACAATTTCTAACAAGACTATATTTGAAAATTTTCCTCACTCTCGAACCGTCGTTCTCCAAGAGTTTCTCCAAACAAACTTTTGAGGTATGTAAATACAAGTTCATCTTTTGTTTCTTAATTGTGATAATACTTTGCAGCATTTTTTTTATCGTCTACAGAGTTGATGCAAAACTTCTCTATGAAAAAAGTCTATCAAAAAATGAAGAAGTAAGGTACTATAGTATGAATTATGATAACACACAAAAGAAAGCCGTACACGCTTGAAGAAATAAAAAATTCTTGTAAAACGATAGTTGAAGAAGATGGAAAGTTACTCGAAGTGTGTCGCGTTACGGAAGAATTGACACAAGGCCTCGGCATACTTTCAAAATATAAGAAGCTTGTAACAGTGTATGGTTCAGCTCAGTTATCCCACGCGCACCCCATGGTGAGAAAAGCAGAAGAGATGGCGGGCAGACTTGTGCGAGAAGCAAATGTTGGCATTATTACTGGCGGGGGCCCTGGCATTATGTACGCAGCGAATAAAGGAGCTTTTGAGGCGGGAGGTATTTCTCTCGGTGCGTCTATTGTCATCCCTAGCGAACAAACGACGAACCCTTACATAACAGAGGAAATTCCTTTTCAATACTTTTTTACAAGAAAAACGGCCTTACGATTTGGCACCGAAATGGCAATCTGTTTCCCAGGAGGTTTCGGCACACTGGACGAGACATTTGAAATACTCAATCTCATTAAAACGGGAAAGATTTCTCGTTTCCCGGTCGTTCTTTACGGTAGCAACTTTTGGAAACCGCTCGACACGTACTTTGAGGCAGTGCTCAACAATGAATATGGAGCTATTGCTCCCGAAGATAGAAATATTTATGTCATAACCGATGACATAGATGAAGTGGTAGAGCTCGCGAGACTTGCGACTCCAAAGGAGTATAGCATTGAGAAAAACTAGACCTTTTTGTGTACTGTGTTAGTATGGGCACATGAAAACAGAAGGTAAAGTACAAGGTAAAGTCGTGCATCTCTACGGATTTAATACGCTAAAAGAATTTCTTCACACCTTGCCACGCCTCCAAAAGTCGGGGTTTGGAGCAGGTGATGTTATTGTAAAAATAACAAAGGAAGCAGGTGGGAGAGCGGAAGTGATGAGCTTGCTCCAAAAGCATAAGGTGCAGGCGTCCATCGTGACGAGAGAAGAAATAGAGCATGCTACGCATAAAGGCGCTGTGCATCAGGGAATACTGCTCACTCTGCCGGAAGGGTTACTGTATACAGACTACGCGCTCTTTCTAGAAGAAGAGAAACAAAAGAAGAAGTCACTCGTCGTCTTACTTGATGAGCTCGAAGATCCTCACAATGTTGGTGCTATTATTCGTTCTGCCGTCTCATTTGGCGCGAGCGGTATTCTCCTTCCAGAACATGGACAAACTAGTATTACCGGAACAGTAGTGAAGACTGCGTCCGGCATGAATTTTCTCCTTCCTATTTGTTGCATCGGTAATGTCAACACTGAGCTTACAAAATTAAAAAAGGAAGGGTATTGGATATATGGTCTTGATGGAGAAGGGAAAGAAAATATTACGAAAACTACTTTCGACAATAAGACAGTGCTTGTCGTCGGCGCCGAAGGCAAAGGCATAAGAGAGAAGACTAAAGAGCTCTGCGACTTTGTTGTCTCAATTCCAATAGACGTGAAAGTCGATTCACTCAATGCATCGGTGGCGGCAAGCGTCGCTTTTTATGAGTGGAAGAGGCAAGGGAATTAGAGAAACCCTACTCGTTATTCGTAAGTAGTAATTGGTAATTAGTTGAGGATCTGGGCTGATAGCAAATGGCTGATGGCAAATAGTTAAGAGCTTTTAGCTCTAGGTTCTAAGTTTTAAAATATAAGGGGGCACTTCCGAAGGAAGTG
>JAYVAE010000034.1:0-3044 GCA_043751115.1 bacterium
TTGTAGGAAAGTTTGAAAGCCTCGGTTTTCAAGTGGTCCTTGCGGAGCAATCCTAGATACCCCGCCGATACGAATGAAATGAGTGAGGGTACAGCTCTGTTGCGGGGAGTTTCATTCCGTCCGCTTCGTTGTGCTTCGTTATTTTATTGTCAACGTACCTCAATGTACGTTTCCTCAAAAATCACTTTTCGTCCAAGACATGAACCTGCTGGTTCAGCCTTGCATACGGACAATTTTATTAGTTCTTGTGGCATACTTTTTACTTCCTGTACCTCGTAGCTAAAGGATTTTTAAAGACTTTTTGGATTAAGATTGTAAATACAATGACCGTCATTGCTATGAGTCCTGCAATGACGGTCATTGTATTTAGGGCGGGGGAAAAGTAGCTCTCTTAAAATCAAAAAAGAGACCAAATAAAGATCTCTTCTTCCACTTTCCGTTCAGAGCGACTTACTGCTTCGTTGTGCCTGGTGGTACTCCAGAGAGCAGAGCGACAACCTCACTTATTCGCTTTGCTGCCGATTCTATACTTTTTTCTAGCTGGTCGAGCACCTCACTTATGGCGTCGAATTCATCTGCCCCGCACTTCTTCGTCTCTAATTTCTCTACAAGACACGTGTAGTTGTTCGTCAGGATGACGAATGACTCAAGATGCGCAGAGAGCATTGTCTTCCTTATTGCAATCACAGCGCTTGAGGGTAAGTGTGCGGCATGCATCATATTCTCCGTATTGATTTAGGCTACAAAAATGCTATACTGTCAAGATTATGCGTTTTCACATCGTGACAATTTTCCCTAGTATGTTTGACTCCTATTTTGCTGAGTCTATTATTTCACGGGGAATAAAGAGCGATTTGCTTCAAATTACTACGTACGCTCTACGTGATTTTACCATAGATAAGCATCGGCGTGTCGATGGAAAGCCTTATGGAGGAGGACCTGGTATGGTCATGTGGGCACAGCCTATAGTTGACTGCGTGAGTGAGATAAAAAGCGAACTTTCTAAGAAAGAGAAGAAAGCGAAAATAAAGACGGTGATATTTAGCCCTGGAGGAATACTTTTCACTAACACCATCGCGAAGAAAATAGAGAAGAATTACACGGACATTATTTTCATTTGCGGAAGGTATGAGGGGATAGATGCGCGCGTGAAGAAAATACTCCGCACAGAAGAGTGGAGCATTGGGCAATACGTGCTCACCGGAGGAGAGCTTCCAGCCATGGTGTGCATTGATGCTATTTCGCGCCAAATAAAAGGAGTGCTCCATGATGAAAACTCTTTAGAAGAGACACGGGTGGCAAGTCATGAAAGTTACGGCAGGCCAGAGATATTCGAGCACTCTGGCAAAAACTATAAAGTACCAAAGGTGCTTCTCTCAGGAAATCATAAGCTCATCGATGAATACAGAATGAAGAGGGAAAATACTATTGGGAAAAAGAAACTGTCCGAATAACTTTTACCAAATACAATGATGGTCATTGCGTGAGCCCTAAAGTGACTGTCATTGTATGTTAGGGGAAGAATAAACAGGGTGGGGCCGTGTCATCCCCGGTTCATTTTGTAATAAAAATGAACCGGGGATCCATGATGTTTTTTATATAATAACCTTGAAAAAAAGAAAGAAATAAGGTACTCTTACGGAGCTTCAGACGCAAAACCTGGATCCTGAGCTAGCAAGCGAATGTCTTGGACCAGAATTTTTAGATTACTAAAAATTCTGGGATGACAATAGCGTACAAAATAGAAGCCGATGTAGCTCAGTTGGTAGTGCACGTCATTGGTAATGACGAGGTCAGCAGTTCAATCCTGCTCATCGGCTCCGTAATTTCATTGCAGCCCTTCTTGTCTTATACTAAAAATATGAGAAAACTATTTCTCTTTCTGATCCTTTCTTCGCTTAGTATTTTTTCTTTATCTGATTCAAAATGGATAGCAGAGTCACTTTCTAATGTAGAGACTGAGCGTGCTGACAAAGAAAGAAAAGATAAAGAGAACAAAGAAAAAAAAGATAAGGAAAGCATCCTTTTCCTTGGAGACATCATGCTCGGCAGATACGTCGAAAAAATTGGGAACAGAGATGGATTCAGCAGCCTCTTTGTGCATGTTGCGCCGCTCTTTGCTTCTTCGACCTATGTCATCGGTAACTTAGAAGGCGCGTCGCCTAAGATACATGAGAAAACACCATCGGGTGGCTTTCGCTTTAGTTTCAATGATGATGCTCTGCGAGCACTCTCGGTCCACCGCATAACAGGGGTATCTCTTGCAAACAATCACACTTTTGATACCGGGAGAAATGGCTATGCTGAGACAACACAAAAATTAACAGAACTCGGTATCGCTAGTTTTGGTCATGCTCTTTTTTATAAACTGGATTATATTACTTCTGTGGTAAATGGCGTGCCAATATCTATAACTGGCCTCAATGTCATTACTCCAGAGTTTAAAGAAGCTGATACCATTTCTGGTCTACAAAAAGTATGTGAAGAGATAGGAGAAAATCCACTACTCCTATTCCTTCATGCTGGCGCCGAGTATAGAGACATGCAAAGTGGCTATCAGGTCACACTTGCTCGCAAAATCATAGACGAGACTTGCGTGAGGACAATAATAGGGTCTCACCCCCACGTTGTACAGGGCATAGAAAAGTATAAAGGAAGATTTATATTTTATTCTCTCGGTAATTTCATTTTTGACCAGTACTTTAGTAAAGAGACCATGGAAGGGTTCATTCTCAAATTAGAAATAAAAGATGGTAAATTCATGTTCACCCTTCTCCCAACAGTTTCTAAAAGTAGCGTTCCTTATCTTGCAGAAGGTGATATTAAAGCTGACATTTTAGAGAGAATTATGAAATCTTCTACGGAAGAAATTAGATCGCACATTATAAACGGCAAGGTGTCTGAATAAGAAAGCAGGGCAAGCAGTGACAAAATGTATATAAGTAACACTAAAGAACGCTGGGCTTACGCCACAGCGGATTAGGTCGCAATCCTTTGGATTGCTATAGTTGAATAGCTTCGCTATTCAACATGTTTTGTAAACA
>JAYVAE010000035.1:0-3038 GCA_043751115.1 bacterium
TTATTGGTCAAAAGTAACAGGCATTCCAAGAGGTCAGTTTTTCAAAACATATAGTAAGCCAAGCGTTGCAAGTCTTGGTAAAAAGGACAGCACTCCCTATGGGACAGTGGACTTAACTGTTTGCGACACCAAACTCTTCCTGTCCATCATGGGGCAAATAGAAAAAATAAAATTACTTCTCACTAAAGTATGATTTTTGTGTTAGAGTGAGAGAATATGAATTTTCGCAAGATATATGAAGACGAAAATGCTCTCGTAATCGATAAGCCAGCAGGGATCATGGTGCACGAAGATGGAAGAAGTAAGGCAGAGTCTATTGCGGATCTGCTTCTTTTAGATTATCCAAGCATGGCAAAGATTGGTGATGAAGGGAGAGGGGGTATTGTGCACAGACTCGATAAAGACACGACGGGAGTGCTCATCATCGCGAAAACATTTCCAGCCTTTAAATTCTTCAAAAGACAGTTTAAGGATCATACCACAAGAAAGGTCTACAGAGCCATTGTTGAAGGAAATATCAAAGAAGAAAATGGCATGATTTCTGCGCCACTTGCAAGGGCTAAAAGTGACTTTAGAAAAAGGACAACGGTAGACCCTTATTCAGACGACGCAAGAGGTGTCGAAAGAGACGCGCTTACACGGTACAAGGTGCTTGCTCGTAGTAAAAAGAGTGATGGCAAAGACTATACTTATGTGGAAGTATATCCTGTCACCGGAAGAACACATCAAATTAGGGCGCATTTTCGCTCTATTAGGCATCCTATTATTGGAGACACTCTTTACGGATCAAAGCAGGGACAGGCAGAAGCACCAAGAAGCATGCTTCATGCTATTTCGCTCACGCTTCTGCTCCCACTTCTTGGCGAAAAAACCTTTATTTCCGAGGTTCCAAACGATATGACAGAGACTCTTGAAAGACTTGGATTTTCGTGCTAGAATAGTTTGACTATGAAAACTATAGCAATCGAAGAAAAAGATATAGCGGCGAGAAAAGAACTCCAGTTCACTTCTGGTGACACTGTTAAGGTTTGGAATAAAATAAAAGAAAATGACGGTAAAACCAGACTTCAGGCATTCGAAGGAATGGTGCTTGCAAGAAAGCATGGCACAGAAACAGGGGCAACATTTACTGTACGCAAGGTGACTTCTGGGGTAGGGGTAGAAAGAGTTTTTCCACTTTTTAGTACAACTATAGACAAAATTGAGGTAACAAGAAGCAATAGAACAAGGAGAAGTAAGCTTTACTATGTGCGTGACAAAGCTCTTCGTGATGTGAGAAGGAAGCTTAAAGTTATAACAAAAATAGTCAAGAAAGATGGAGTGAGCACAGCAGAAGTAGCGGAGACAGCAGAAGGGGTAAATGAGCAGTAGAAAGAAATGAGGCGAAAGCCTCCTTTCTTTTATACTTTTTTTGTGATAGTATTTCTATACTTATTCAAGCAAATAAGAGTGAATATAGTCTTTAGCTAAACTAAAAGAATAAGGTACAACATAAAAAATGCCCAGGTGGCTCGAGCAGCTCGGCTGCGAAGACGTCACTTGAGCTAGCAAGCGAAAGACGAGAATTGATTTAACGGCGATATGAGCAAGAAGGCCTCATTGCTCGCCTATAATAATAAGTTGCCCAGGTGGCGGAATTGGCAAAAGAAAAATGCGCACAATGTGCATCTACCAATTCCGCAAAAACTAGGGAGTTTCTAGAAAATTAAATGCCCAGGTGGCGGAATTGGTAGACGCACTACCTTGAGGTGGTAGCGGGGTTATCCTCGTGGAGGTTCAAGTCCTCTCTTGGGCACAAAAACGTTAAAGAAATCTCCCCTGCGGGAGATTTCTAGTTTTTGTGTGCCGTAGTGATGTTTTGAAGAGTTAATTAACATTTAGTGTTGGTGTCATTCCTAAAAGAGCAAGGTATTTCCTTGCTCTTTTTCGTATTTAGTACACAATTATGGAATGACCTTCCATAATCACATAAAAAAAGTACTGTTTGTTGTGCAAAAAGCGAATGATTCGTTGGGGTGTAGCAAAGCAAAACAAGCAACGATTTCGTTGTAAATATTGTAAAGTGAGTGGTATCAAAAAGAGGCATGATACTAGTATTAAAAACATCGAAGTTTTGTTTGAGCGTTGGCTTCTACATACAGAAACATTGGATCGATTATCAAAGAGTCGTCATACAAAACCATCAGCACTGATTCGACTCTTCGCACAATTCTGGAATGAAGAAATTACACCTCTTCCGTATCTTGGTAATGGGCTCTGTATTGTTGTAGATGGAATCTTTGTAGGAAGACATTATTGTATCTTGATTGCCATAGATAGTAATGGAATTCCAATTACATGGTATGGATGTATAAAAGAAAACACAACAACATGGGTAGAGCTTTTTGAACGAGCAAAGAAGCAGGGAGTGACTACCCCCTCACTAATAGTCTCAGATGGTCAAAAAGGCTTACTGAAGGCTATGGATTTAGTATTTCCTACTATTCCACAACAGCGATGCATGACTCATGTTGTACGACTAGCACAAGCATGGCTTACGAGGTTTCCTCAAACAATTGCAGGTAGAGAATTGAGAACAATTGTTGGTGCCTTGTATTCTGTGACAACACAAGAAGGTGTTAAAAATTGGAACAAAATATTTAATCACTGGTGTGCAATTCACTATGATTTTTTGAAAGAGAAAAGCATACCATCTAGAGATAGTAGACCTTGGTTTACACATCGTAAATTACGAGCAGTGAGATCATTAGTTATACATGCTCAACCAGAATTATTTACATTTCTTTCTATACCGAATACACCCAAGACAACGAATGATGTTGAAGGTGGTTTAAACAGTCCAATGAAAGCACTTTTACGACATCACAGAGGAATGCCACCACAGCATAGAGAGATGCTTGTTTTTCGTTTTTTGCGAAGAAGGCAAATACAGAAATACCAACACTAAATGTTAAGGCTCTAGACTAGATAACTTACTCTAATCTATTAATATATTTAGTATACAACTTTAGCAAATCTTTTTCCATTTCTTGTGAAGT
>JAYVAE010000036.1:0-13025 GCA_043751115.1 bacterium
CTCAGCTCTTAAAATGTCCCCACAACAGTTTGCAAATCGTAGCGTGCTTGCTATGCTACAAAGTACAGAAAAGGTGTCTTAAATTTGGGGTACCTTCCACTTAGTACCAGCACTCTCTCCCTTCTTACTACTTCAGCAGGTGCAGATGGAGCTCTCAGAATCAATGTGAATGCAGGATCTAATATTGCTCCAACGACAAGACAAGGGACGTACACGAATAGTATGACCTTTGTGCTGGTGGCAAATTTTTAGGGATTCGATTAAAAACCGATCTAAGAAATCATTTTTTATTTATGGTAAAATGTATTGTAAATAAACACTATGATAAAAGACATGACTAATAAGGAGAGAAAAAATGAATTGACACAAAAAGATTTCTCTTGGGTTAAATGGACTCCTTCAAAAATGAAGCAAATGGCAGATCTTGCTATGGGGCAAAAAAAAGAGACCTATAGAAAGGTCAAGGAAATACTTCCAGAGGAGCGTACTTTTCTTAACACTATGTTCGCACTCGATATGTCAGAGGGAGAGCACACTAATGTTTTCCATTTCGTCAATATTTTAGGTGAAGTATCACCAAAGAAAGAGGTGCGTGATGCAGTACATGAAATACTCACGGAAGCCGGAGAGAAAATGGTAGACATAGAATATGATAGAGATTTATATATTGCAGCGCTTGAATATTATGAAGGGAACTATGAGGAAGAAAAGAAAAAACTAAGAAAAGAGGATATTCTCCTTGTGGAAGAATCCATGAAAGGGTATAGGCGTGCCGGCTTTGACAAAGATGAGAAAACTCAAAAAGAGATAAAGAAACTTCTAAAAAAAATTGGAAAGCTTTCTCAAGCCTTCGGCAAAAATTTAAATGACTATACAGATTTTATATTTTGCACCAAAGAAGAGCTTTCTGGAATGAGCGAGAGATTTATTTCTTCTCTCGAGCAGGATGATCAAAATGGCAAGAGTAGCTATATAATTACTCTCGCATATCCGCACCTCTTTCCTTTCATGGCTGAGGGAGAAAATAGAGAAAAGCGTCGCGAAATTGCGGAGAAGAATCTCGCAAAAGGCGGTAAGAAAAATTTGAAACTGATTGAAGAGATTATTAATCTTCGTGCGGAGCTTGCAAAAACACTCGGTTACAAACATCATGGTGACTATCGCACCGAAGAGAGAATGGCAAAATCCGCGAAGAATGTTACTGTATTTCAAGATTCACTCCTTAAAAAGTTGCAGCCGCTTGCAAATGCTGACATCAAAGAGCTCAAAGTTCATGCAAAGACTCTTGGAATAAATACTCTCGAGCATTATGATATTCCATACGTTGCAAACGCGCTCAAGAAGTCTCTTTACCATACTGACCCGGAGACACTACGCGGATATTTTCCTCTTCCGCATGTTATGGGAGAAATGTTCAAGCTCGCTGAGACATTATTTGGAGTAGTTATCATGCAAAAGGACATGACACTGTGGCATAAAGATGTGATGTTTTTTGAGATAAAAAATAACGATTCTCTAGGCGGTAGTCTTGTTGGCCATCTCATTATGGATCTCTATCCGCGCGAGGGGAAATTTGGTCATGCTGCGATGTTCGGGACGATTGACAGTGGAGAAGAAGCGTATAAAAGCGATGGGCAAGTAGCGCCACTTGCAACTATTGTTTGCAATTTTCCTATGCCAAAGAAAAAGGGAAGCGCTACCATCCCATCGCTACTCTCTATCGGAGAGGTCGAGACTCTCTATCATGAATTTGGCCATTCTCTGCATCATATACTTTCTGAAGTAAAACTTTCAAGTTTTGCAGGGACCAACGTGTCATGGGACTTTGTGGAAACCCCATCACAGTTCATGGAAAACTTTGTTTGGAATAAACAGTCTCTGAAGGCGCTCTCAAAGCATTACCTAAAAGGGGAGAGTTTGGGGGATGAGATGATAACAAATATTCTTGGCGGAAAAAGATTTAACAATGCTTACTTCTTCACGCGTCAGCTTATACACGGCAAAATCGACATGGATATACATACGGGAAAAATTGTTGATGCGAGAAAATCTTATCTCGAAATGAATAAAAAGTATTTCGGTATCACTCTTCCAGAAGATAAGACACTTTTTCCGGCCGGCTTCGGACATATGGTTGGCTATGATGCAGGCTACTACTCTTACCTTTGGGCGCTCGTCTACGCGCAAGATGCTTTCTCACTTTTTGAAAAAGCGATGAGCAAAGATATGAAAAAAGAAAAGACACTTTATGGTACTGAAGTAAAAAAAGTAGGAGCAAAATGGCGAAAAGAAGTTTTAGCAAAGGGTAGTTCGGAAGATGAAATGAATCTTATTACAAAGTTCCTCGGACGGACTCCGAGTGACGAAGCCTTTCTGAAAGAAATCGGTGTGTAAGAAACCGCGATATAGCACCACCTGCTTTGCTCAAAAAGTTTTTTACTCCCGCAGTGTACACTTTAGTACATTTTGGTCTGACTTATTTCCGTCCAAGATGTGAACCTGCTGGTTCAGCCTCGCATCTGGTACCATCTCCCGATTTCTTTGACCCAAACCTTTATGTGTTATCTCCGATATTTTTGTAATCAAAAATATCAGGAATACAGGATTTTACTTACAATTGTCCACTTTCAAAACTCACCTAGGTGTCACCTCAGCGAAGGCTGAGGTCTAGAACTGGCCAGAAAAATACTGGATTCCTGTCCGCGCAGGAATGACAGTTCAGAGAAACGGGGCAGTTTTTAAGGAAGTCTAATAAATTAAAAACCCAGCCGGTGAAGGCAGGGCTGTTGCGCGTCGCCATTACGCTTCGCAAATTTTGATATCATTCTTTCGGCTCGAGAGAGCCAGTAACCAGATCTTAGCGTTGCACTAAAATCAGACCATGAGTGTGCCGGCGGGGGGCCAGCGGATCGCCCAGCATTGCACCAGGATAAGAGTCCAACCGCTTTTTACCGTTCAACGGACGTAGTATCCGGCCCAGCTTAAAGCCTAGTAAACAATCACGAAGAACTTTATGAACTAAAAGGAATAACCAAGAAGGAATACTCGAAGAAATAATGTGTCTAGTCTTCGATACGAGTAACGCCGACGCCCATGCCATGCATGGCTTCCGTCGTGAAAAAGTGCCGATGTTCAGACTTCGACTTCGGCAACAGCTCTGCTACGTGAGTGAGCCGAACCGTAGGTGCCGTGAGTCGCAGGTTAACGAACACAAACTTCTTGCCACTCTCAGTCGTCTTTTCGACAATCTCGAGTTCAAATACCACAGGCTTACCAGTTCGCGCCAAGTATTCGATGACGTTTCTGTCTCCGTACACATGGACGTTCACAGGACTGCCTTTCGGATGAATACGAAATGCGTAGTGGCCATACTCCTTGCTGATTGTCTTAGCGACAACCCAGTTGAAGTCATGCTGACCCAGTCGCGGGAGGAACCAAGAAACCATTGAGAGAAAAACCGACCCACCGAAGATGGTTTTGTAAAGGTTTTGGTACATAGCGCACCCTTTCAATCAAAGCACAATCCTTCGGACACCTTGCCCGAAGGTAAAACTAGAATAGCATGTAAAAGACTGTCTGTCAATAGCGCTTAAGTGAGAGTCTTGACATTTAGATATATAAGTGATATAATGCTATTATTATGATAAAAAAGAGTCTTTTATTTACCAGTATTGTTTCGTTTTTCCTTATTTATCAAGGTGCTTTTGCTTGGGGTGCTTATGATCCGTCTCCAACCTATTACACAACTACTTATGGGTATGATCTTCCATCTGTTTACGATGGCTATACTTTAAGAAATGATAATCGCATGTCTGGATCCTCGCTTTATGGCTATGGTAATTACGGCAGTGTTTGTAATGCAACCATAGAACGTAATCTTTCTCTTGGAAAAAAGGGAGAAGATGTTGCAACTGTACAGGATTATCTTTTTGATCAAGACTTTCTACAGTCACAACCTAACGGTTACTTTGGTTATGGCACACAAAATGCGGTAAAACTCTTTCAGTCACGCTACGGTGTTCTCGCTACTGGCTCTGTTGGCCCTGAGACGAGATCACTTCTCAACAATCTTATATGCGGAGGTGACACAGGAAGCACTAATGTAACAAATTACAACACTTATGGAAGTGGGGGATCAACCATCTCTTCAGTCACAGAAATTCCAAGAACAACTCTAAGCACAGTGAGCACGAATAACTATAACGGTACAAATTTTACTTCTACCCTCACAAATAATACGAATACTCGTAATGTAAATCCTAACTCTGTTGTTGTTAATTATACGAATTACAATACAAAGTATAATAATAACAGTGGAAATAACGGAATCAATTATCCAGTCACGGTGAATCGCGCGCCGACCATGACCATTCTTATCCCGCTTAATAAATCTTTCTACAAAGAAGGAGACATTATTCCAGCAAATTGGGTAACATCAAACATGAATGTGACTCACTTTACTCTCATGCTCACGAACACTTCAACGGGTCTTGAGAAGCGCATTGCAGCACTTCCTGGCAGTGTCAAAGAATACAGTGTCACTCTTACAAAAGATATTCTTGACGGAGTATGTGCTGGTACCACTGCATGCACTGGTCTTAATTCAAATACCTATCGTTTCTATGTCATCGCTCACTATAAAATGCCAGAAGGGGAACTTTCCATCAAAGCATATGCTGATCAGATAACAGTGACGAGACCGCAAACAGCAGCGCAAGTCATTCTTACTCCAAGTAAAAATCCGGTCACTGTTGGAGACACCCTCAAGCTCTTTGCCTATGTTCCAAATATTCCAATCTTTACACAGTATCAAAATCTCTATTGGAAGATACGCGCAAACTGTGCGCCTGGAGTAACGCTTGTCATCAACGGTCAAAGCTGTGGATCAGATATTTATGTCTATCAGCCGAACATCAACATTTCACCAGATATTTCTCTTGAAATAAAAGGAAATCTTTGGGGGCCGACTGAAGTTGTGCTCGACGCTACTGCCCTCTCCTACTACGGAGGTCAAGAGCTTGGAAGATCACAAACAAAAATACTTGTGAATAAATAAAGATTGTGAATAAGTAAAGTAAGTTAAAACAAAAGAAGTGCCTAAAGGGTGCTTCTTTTGTTCTTTTAATGTTTTTCTTTTTTCTGAGCACTTTCCGCAACCAGCATAGTTTTCTTGCTAGAAAACTTGCCTCACTTTCCAAAAAATAAGGAGTGTACACACGACTGTATCTTTTGCGATGCAGAACAACGACCAAAGGGAGTATGTGTCTGCCTTGCCTGCCTTTGGCCTCCCGGCATGATTTACTAATCACTCTCCGAGAGTTGCTCCAAGTGCTTGGCATGGATTTTTAATACGATAAACGAATAATGAATAACGAATAACTAGGCCCAGCCTTTCCTTTTTTTTAAAATACTGTATAATAGTACAACTATGTTAGAACTTATTACTGCGCCGCGCGCTCCAAAAGAATTAAAAAAAGAAGGATTTATACCAGCAGTTTTTTATGGTGCTAAGACACCCTCAACGCCTGTGTTCATTCCTTTTATTGAATTTAAGAAAGTTTTTACTCAGTCAGGAGAAATGGCAACCATTGCTCTTAAAACTGAAGCTGGAATAAAGAATGTTCTCGTGCAAGCGGTTCAAAGAGATCCTGTCAAAAGCACTATCACCCACGTGGACTTCTACGTTGTTGAAAAAGGACAAAAAGTACACGTTGCTATTCCACTTAACTTCATAGGTGAAGCTCCTGCAACTAAAACTGGAGGCGTTCTAGTTAAAGCTGCCCACGAACTCATGGTAGAAGGAGAGTCACATAACCTTCCCCACACTATTGATATTGATGTGAGTGTTCTTACGTCTGGAGCGAGTACTATTACGGTCAAAGATATTGCTCTTCCGAAAGGAGTCACCCTTTACCACGTCAATGAAGAAGAGGTTATTGCGTCTATTTCAGCTCAGTCAGAAGAAAATCTTGACGAAGTAGTAGAAGTAGACCTTTCAGCAATTGAAGTAGAGAAGAAGGGTAAGAAGGAAGAAGAAGGGGAGGGAGAAGCTGTTGCAGCATAAAGATATTTCAAAATAATAAAAAGACTTACGAAAGTAAGTCTTTTTATTATACGTTGAGTTTAGTTGTATCATTTCAAATTTTTTTTCAAACTTTCTCTTTTACTGACCGATGTACTTTTTTGCTAAAAAGCCATCTCACGCTTCCCAAAAGAATAAGGAGTGTACTCACAACTATATTATTTGCGATTCAGAACAACGACCAAAGGGAGTATGTGTCTGCCCCAGTTCGTCGCTCTCCGTGAGTCAGTCAAAGAGAAAGTTTCTGAATCATGGACTGAATCCAATATGTCCGAAAGCTTGTTTGGAGAAACTCGCGCAGGCTGGCGAGCCGAGCGTGAACGAATTTTTCAGCAGAAAAATATCGTGTTTTCGTATAATGAAATAGTTTTGTTAGAAATTGTGGTAAATTTCTAACTCTTCAAAGCTGAGCTAGCAAGCGAATGTCTTGGACCAAGCTTCTCGAAAACTTTTAAAGAAAAGAAAAGACGAAATAACAAAATGTGAAATGAAAAAACAAACACCCTTATAAAAATTCTGATTTGACGTACTTTCATTTTCTGTGCTGTTGTGTTATACTCTTTTCACTAAAGAAGCGCCGTTTTTGAGGAGCAAAAACGGCTGATATTGGTATTTATATATATGCAACAAGAAATAAGAAACATCGCAATTATCGCCCACGTAGACCATGGCAAGACAACCCTTACTGACGCGCTCATGAAGCAGTGCGGAGTTGGTGTAGAAGGGCAAACCATGGACTCGAATCCTATGGAAAAAGAGCGTGGCATAACTATCACCGCAAAGAATACGTCTGTACCTTACAAATGGGTAAAAATAAATATACTCGACACTCCAGGTCACGCTGACTTCGGCTCTGAAGTTGAGCGCGTGCTTCGCTCAATTGATTGTGTCCTTCTCGTTGTCGACGCTCAGGAGGGTCCTATGCCACAGACCAGGTTTGTTCTTAAAAAGAGTCTCGAGCTTGGACTTAAACCTATTGTTGTTATCAACAAAATAGATAAGCCAGCCGCGGATGCTAAGAAAGTGCACGATGAAGTGTTCGAGCTATTCCTAGAGCTTGGAGCAAGTGATGAGCAACTAGACTTTACTACTGTATACGCAATCGGCCGCGAAGGTGTCGCTATGAAAAACATGGATGATGCACGTGTCGACCTTACACCACTTCTTGATACTATTTTAGAAAAAGTTCCAAAGGCAACAGGAGACATCAGCAATCCATTTTGTGCTCAGGCATTTAATCTGGCTTATGATAACTTTTTAGGACGTATCGCTATCGCTCGCGTGTATGACGGAGTGGCAAAAGTGGGCGAAGAAGTTATTGTCAAAAAGCCGACAGGAGAAACCAGACGTGGAAAGATAACAAAAATGTTTACCTTCAACGGCATTAGTCGCGCCGAGACAGAAACAGCAGAAGCGGGAGACATTGTTATGATAGCAGGTTTCTCAGATATTTATATTGGAGAGACTTTTGTCAAAAATGAAAATCAAGAACCAAAAGAAGCTATCAAAATCGACGAGCCAACAATAGCTCTTAATTTCCTCGTTAACGATTCACCATTTGCTGGCAAGGAGGGTAAATATGTTACCAGTCGCCAAATTAGAGATAGACTCGAGAAAGAGCTTGAAATAAACGTTGGACTCAAGGTTGACTTTGATACTGATAAATATCTTGTCTATGGTCGTGGCGAGCTTCATATCGGCGTCCTTCTTGAGACAATGAGACGAGAAGGTTATGAGCTACAAGTATCACAGCCGCAAGTTATTTTCCGCGAAGAAAATGGCGTGAAAGAGGAGCCATATGAAGAACTCGTTATCGATGTACCCGTTGAATCTGCCGGAACTGTGATGGAAAAACTCGGAAGAAGAAAGGCGACTATCACTGACATGAGCGAGAAACATGGTATCAATCGTATCAAGGCTGAGATTCCAACTCGTGGTCTTCTTGGCTATCGTGGGGAATTCGTCATCGATACGAAAGGTCTTGGTATACTCTCTGCTCGCTTTCTCAAGTTTAGTGCTTACGCAGGGCCTATTCAAAGACGCCTTGTCGGATCTATGACATCGATGGCAGCAGGAAAATCCCTCGCCTTCTCACTATGGAATTTGCAAGATCGCGGCACTATTTACATACTTCCAACAACAGAGGTATATGAGGGTATGGTTATCGGTAATACCTCAAAGGGTGAGGAGA
Source organism: bacterium (assembly GCA_043751115.1). Lineage (GTDB taxonomy): Bacteria > Patescibacteriota > Minisyncoccia > Phycocordibacterales > UBA5272 > UBA11704. The sequence goes on from JAYVAE010000036.1 coordinate 8,274, forward strand.
TGATGGTGAATCCAACAAAAGGGAAGCAACTTTCTAACATGAGATCTTCCGGTGCGGATGAAGCTATTGTTCTCGTTCCTGCTTGGGAAATTACTATTGAGCGCGGTCTTGAAATCATGAATGCAGATGAGTATCTCGAAGTCACGCCAAAGGGTGTGAGACTAAGAAAGCAATTCCTAAGTGACACAGAAAGAGCAAAGGCAGCGCGAAGCAAGGAATAGTATCAGTAAAGAGTAATATCTTTCATGAAAAAAAAGAAAAATAAAGAAAGAAAGGTAGAGAGAAAAGTAGAGAAAAAGAAAAATCGTCTTGATTTTCTAAAATATGCATCTTTCTATGCTTTTATTACTATCTTTGTTGCTTCAACTCTGTTCTTCGTGTCATCATCTTTTACAAAAGACAAAATAAGAACAGTCGGAGTCAAACATCAAGGAGTTATCACTTTACCTGAGGCTAAGATTGACGTAGAGATAGCAAAGACAAAAGAAGAAGTAGAAAGAGGTCTTTCAGGACGGCTTTCTATGGGTGAGAAAGAGGGAGTGCTTTTCATTTTTCCAGCGATGGGTCAATATAGTTTCTGGATGAAGGATATGAATTTTCCCATAGATATTATTTGGATTTCTGATGAAGGAAGAGTGGTTCATATTAAAGAAAATATTACCCCAGACTCGTATCCAAAAATAACCTATAAAAATGATGCTTTCGCAAAGTACGTGCTCGAAATGAATGCTGGCTCTGCTTCAAAGTACGGACTCTACCTCGGAACGAGTCTTACTCTACCTTCGAATATTTCAAAATAATTTTTTGCTGTATAGCAATTTCGGCTTAATAGTCATTCCTGGTGCTAAGCACCAGGAATGACTATTAAGCCGCAATTTTTAATCCGTTCCATTCACCGGTTGACTCTTTTACTATTTATGGCTTGGTTGGTAGTGTTAGACTTCCATGGACACTTTTGATGACTTCTTGGCATGCTCTCTACGCTGTCATTGTTCCGATAATGCTAGTTGGGTGTTTATTCCCAGACGTTGCTAACGAATCATAGATAGGGAAGAGGATGACATGGGTATTAGGGGCTTTCTGTTTCCTTGTAGGAGCTCTCGCATTTTTTAGTATATCTCCTACAAATCCACGTGGAGTCCCAGGAGATTTAGGAACGCTTCTGGTGATTTGGGTTATCCTCTGGTTTGCGATAAAAAAACTTCCTAGAGTTCCTCTGGTTGTTAAAGATGAATTTTTTCTCTTTAGTTGGAAGAAGGCACTCGGTGTTGGTTTAGGGTTGTATTGTATACTTGATCTTATACCCTTTATACTCTCTGGACTTCACGTGAATTCTTTTCTTTTTGTCGGCTATTTTGTAGGAGCTCTCGTATTGATTATAAGAAAAATATCAAAAATAGAAGTAGTGTCATCTATGCAAATGGTCTTCGTCGGCTTGAAAAAAATGATACCAACCGCTCTTCTGGTAATTCCAATCGGTATCTATTCAGGTAGGCAAGATCATGTTGTTACAAGTCTTATTTTCTTAATTATTTTTGCTGTCGCCGTTAAGAGAATGAGAAGAAAATTAGGAGTCCTCTACTCTTGATAGAGTTATTTATCGCTAATTCCAAAGCGCTCTAAAATAAAAGTAAACCTCTCCTCTTGGCAGAAAGTACTGTAGAATAAATATTTGCTCATCACAAAACTATTTTTATTAGCACGTGGTATCCTTATTACACGTCCATTGTCCATCTACAATTTTTCCTTCAAGAGTTCTGAAGGAAAAGATATTTCGCTTTCTGATTACAAGGGTAAAGTGTTGCTTCTTGTTAACACAGCGACAAAATGTGGCCTCGCTCCACAATTTGAAGAACTTGAATTGCTTCATAAAAAATATGGAGAAAAAGGTCTTGTCGTCATCGGTTTTCCTTGTGATCAGTTTTTAGGACAAGAGCCGGAAACAAATGAAACTGTGGTAGGGGTATGTCTCCTTAATTTCGGAGTCACCTTTTTACTTTCAGAAAAAATCGAGGTGAATGGTGCTGGGACGAATCCACTTTTTGTGTATTTAAAAAAGGAATTACGAAGCGGAATTTTTGGTAGTAGTATCAAGTGGAATTTCACGAAGTTTCTCATCGATAAAAGTGGTATACCCTTTAGGCGCTACACTCCAACGACAAAACCACTCGCCATAGAGACTGATATAGAAAAGTTGCTCACATAGAAAACTTGTGCGGAGTGGCCTTTATAAAATGTGTTACTTCTGTTCTAGTGGCAAGGCTTTGAATTTTAAAGTATAATTTTTATATGAAAAAAGTAAATAAAGAAGATTTTTTGTACAACATTTCAGGTAGAGTATTTGAAGGTAAGTTCGATTATCTCGATACTATTGTAAAAATCGACATAAAAACAGAACAAAGCAATTTTGATAAAAATGGTGAGCTGTATATTGGGCAATTAAATGCATTATTTGAGAATTTGCCTTTACTTTTACAACAAATTGCCACTAAAAATATCGACAATGCTCAATTTTGGAATGAAAATAATGATGAGAATGGTTCGCCTGATATTGCTGTGGAAAAACTTTCTAAACTGTTGAGAGTAGAGCATATAAACTTAGTCCCAGAGAGAGAAGATGATGAAAACCCATATCGATGTTGGTGGTATTTTGAGCTTTTTATTGAAGTGGGTGAAAATGTGTTTGCAGATCACGGATTAGTTGTAAAGTTAGATAAAAATCTTGTAATACTGGCATCAGATTTAGGGTAAAGGTATATATTTTAGGTGTATACTATATCACAATGAAATATAAAGGATTATCTACTATCAATAAAAAATATATGACCATTATTATCGGTATCATTATTGCTGTCGGACTCACTTATGCTGGGGCGTGGATGAAGGTTGCTTCTATGGCTGATATCAGCTTGGGGTGTAAGCAAACTTACTCTCCCAAACACGGCCTTCCTTTTGTGTGGGTTGTACATGTCATTCTAGATTCCCAATTTCCAAAAATGTCTTCTGATTGTGAGTCTGACTATGAGATCAATGTATTTACTGGTAAAGTTAAAAGAAATACAGAACAGGTCTCAGATAAAAAAACAACTATGCATACTTTCTCTTGTCCAATTATACCAGGATTTTCTTTTCTCTATCCTCTTTCCAAAGGATGGACATTGGTAAATGAGGGAAGAGCAATTGACGGTATTTATGAAAACGGTGAATGCATCATTTATTTTTCTTGGCATGAAAGTACTAAAATATCAGCATATATTTCTGTAAATAGACTCGAAATTGATGGAGTTTTAGATATACAAAATATGAAAGTAAATCCTCACGGAGTGCATTACGTTGCAGCTCTTCAAGGCGGGTCTTGGGCAAGTAAAGACCCTACAGATCATGATTTTGGACAGTCTATGGACTTTTATTTTGCAGATACAGGGGTGAGAGTGACGTATCGACTGAGCGAAGAAGGAAGTGGAGAAGAACCAAAACCGTTCGACAAAGAACTCTTTTTTAAGAGTGTGGTTGATAGTTTTGTCGTTTCGGACTTAGTCCCTGCAAAACCCCAAGGGGAAAAGACGGAACCTATGTTAAATTCAAACACTGACCCGATTTATGAAATCGATGAGGTGAAGGTTCGGGAGGAGAAATTTAATACCTTTCTCAAAAGTCTACAAATTGTCAAAGGAAGCCAAATCAATGGAGAAAGTCCATCAGGCCTTTTTACATCTTATGAAGCCTTCGATTTAAATAAGATGAGATACATAATTACTATTAATGGCTATAATCATCAAATATCAAAACTTCCGAATATGACAGAATATGCTGTAGATATAAAGAGCGGGGAAACTAAAACAGTGGGAGATGTGTCGATAACAAATGTTTGGGGTGGGTATAAGATACTGATGGACAAAACAAATGATTCCTATGCAATGCTCAATATACAAGTAGGGGATGAAATTCTCAAGGAAAAACAAGTATTTGTATCAAAAAACCCTTTTACTTTTAGAGGATATACTTTTTTGGTAAAAAAGGTAACTTGGAAAGGAGAGATGGTGACGCTTTCAATCTATAAAAAATAAATTATAACTTTATAAAATATGAGCAATTCAAGCATAATAAAAAGTCTAGGTGAATTGAAAAAACATGAAAGTATTTCAAGTTGGTTAGTAAGTGATGGCATAGAAATTCCTTTTTTTGAAAACAAAAAGGTGCGATTTATTATTGAATTTGATAATTCCGACGAAACTTTTTTTCAAAAAGCAGAAGTAGCAGTCAAGAATTTTCTTGCTCTCGATTCAGAGTATCGTAAAAGTGTTACTAAGCTTGTTTACAAAAATTATAGAGCAGTTGTAGATAATTGTGGAATGGATGAAATCGCCATGAATAATGAGTTTGATATTTGGAGCCATGTTTCTCCTCAAGAAATTTTTCTTAAGACTAAGGGTTATTTTGAAAACGGCGTTTATTTAGGTAAGGATATTTTTATCACGGTGCTGTGCGGATGTGATTGGGAAGAAGAGCATGGGTTATCGCTTGATTTTAGAATGGGTGAGAGTCTGACAGAAGTGGAAAATTAGATTAAGAAAAAGGTACCATATTGTTATGACTAAAAAATATATGACGATTATTATCGGCGGAAAAGAGAAAAGGGGACGCGAAAAGGGGACAGCCACCATTTAATCAAGAAATATGTGTCATAATATTTGTATATGCCACGTACCTCTCGCATAGCAGTTGGAGGAGAAGTCTATTCGATAAATCACC
>JAYVAE010000037.1:0-12599 GCA_043751115.1 bacterium
TATCAAATGCTCATGATGCAAAATCAGCCATATGGAGCAATGGGGCACTCGTCATTGGAAACTATATTTCACAAACGCCCGCTGAGCCTTGGATTTTGCACACAAAATAGTTATTCTATTGACTTAGTCGTCTAAACTGCGTATTATAGCCGACACATATCAGTCGTAAAAAACTGATACCTGGGCCCATAGCTCATTTGGTAGAGCGCTTCATTTGCACTGAAGAGGCGGGGGGTTCGAATCCTCTTGGGTCCACCATACGAAACATTGTCGGAATTAAGAATAAGGAGCGATTTTGCGGGAGCCAAAATCGCGCTATCATTTTTTTCAAAACTCTTTCCGCCTACGGCGGAAGCGGTGAATTCCCAAAGCTCCCCCCAATTGAAATCATGAAAGACCTCAAACCAAAATATTTTCTCTACGCGAGGAAATCAACAGAGGATGATGACCACCAAATAATGTCTATCGAGTCACAGCTTTTTGAGTTGCACGAATATTCGCGTCGAGAAAATCTTGAAATTCTTGAGGAATTTCAAGAGTCGAAAAGCGCAAAGAAACCGGGTCGCGAACTATTTAACGAAATGATGGCCCGCATTGAGGAAATGGACGGCGTAGGTATTCTCGCGTGGCACCCAGACCGTCTTGCTCGCAATAGTGTAGACGGCGGGCGCATCATTTACGCAGTGGACACGACCAAAATAGTTTCTTTGCGTTTTCCGACATTTTGGTTTGAGCCAACTCCGCAAGGGAAATTCATGTTGCAGGTGGCGTTTGGACAGAGTAAGTATTACAGCGATAATCTCGTGGAAAATATTACGCGTGGTATCCGCCAAAAAGTCCGCCGAGGCGAGTGGCTGGTGCGCGCTCCCTTTGGCTATGTAAATAATCCGAAAACGAGAAATATCGAACCTCACCCGACAAAATCGCGTATCGTGATAAAAGCGTTTGAGGAATACGCCAAAGGGACGCACACCCTCGGCAGTATCGCCGACTTTTTGGTGGATCACGGCGTATCTACGAAAGGAACGCCACCTGCCAAAGCTTCCGTCGCTCGCATGCTCTCAAATCGTGTGTATCTCGGTTTTACCTATCACAAAGGCGAGTATTACGACGGAAGCTTTGCGCCAATTATTTCTCCGACACTGTTTGAAGCAGTCCAAAAAATGCTTGCGAAAAAATCTCGTCCTCGCGTGCAAAAAGTACCAAACCATTTTCCATTTGCACAATTTGCTCGGTGTGGTGAGTGCGGAAGTATGATTACGGCTCAATATGCCACCAATCGTTTTGGTACTAAATATACTTACTATCGCTGTACCAAAAAGAAAGGTGTCTGTCGTCAGCCGTATCTATCATCTTCCGCACTCATTTCGCAAGCAAAAAATCTGCTTCAATCAGTGTCGCTTCCTCTTTCAGAAATTGAGAACATGGAAAAGCAAATTGACCTATGGGACAAAGAATCAATTTCCGAAAGAGGAAGTGTTGCCCAAAATCTTAAAACCAAACTTTCCGAAACGAAGGAGAAGCTGGACAAGCTTGTTTCCATTTATCTTGACGGCGACATTGAACGCGAAATATATTTACAGCGAAAAGACCTTCTCCTTCGTCAAAAAGCAAAGTTTGAGGAAAGTTTTAAGGATTTTGGGCAACAGAGAAAAAATTGGGTCGAACCCTTGCGGAGTTTCGTTTTGTCTTTGAGAGAAGCCATTATTTTGGAAAAAGGCGAAAACTATTTCGCGTGGAAAGAGTTTTTCCAAAAAATCGGCTCGAACCCTACTCTCAAAGACAAAACGCTTTCATGTCATTGGGGGGAGCTTTTTGAATTCACGGCTTCCGCCGTAGGCGGAAAGGGTTTTGAAAAAAATGATAGCGCGATTTTGGCTCCCGCAAAATCGCTCCTTATTCTTAATTCCGAGAATGTTTCGTTTGGTGGACCCTAGCGGATTCGAACCGCTCACCTCTGGAGTGCAAAACCAGTGCTCTACCAAATGAGCTAAGGGCCCATATTCTGTTGTGCTTTGAGCTCTTATTTTATTAGCAAAGAATACTTGGTTTTGCACAAACCAGTGTCAGTCTCTTATTGCCAAATGAACTAAGGGCCCATAAATTTCGTTTAAGGCAAGAACTTTCTTTACACTAAACGATGCCCCTTAGCATAGCACATACTGAAGTGGAGAATCAACTCCTTATCGTAGCACCTTCTTTGTTACATCGGTTTTTAAGAGAATTTTCTCCTCTGTTTTTTCGTCTTTAACAGAATCTTTCTCTGGCTTTTCAACATCTACTGCCACTTCTTTTTGAGCGCCATCTTCTGTAGTTGAAGCAGATTTAACTTCTGTACTACTTGCAATTTCTAGCTCAGGTAATGGTTTAGCTTTCGGCTCTGGTCCTTGTGAAAGAATACTGATAACTCTCGCTCTTAACCTTGGACTTTCAGTTTTTGAAATAGAAGACACTATCGAAACTTTATCGCCCACCCTTACATCTTCCATGCTTGTTGGTATACCAAACTTTCTTACCTTGGTTTCAGAAGAAATAGCTACGACTTGAGATCTTTGCTTAGTTTGAATAGTCATAGAATTTGGGACTGTGTCTGTGGTCGTACTAAAAGAAAGGAGAGAAACTTCCCCAACGAGAGATGCTCCCGTTTTGTTTCCTGTCTGAAAGAGAGAGGAGATGAATCGCTCGACGCGAGTTGAGCCCTCTTCTTGCGTAGTAAATAATGGCAAAAAAGCTGACACTGCCTCAGCTTGAAGAGAAAAGAGGATCAGCATAGCGCCAATAAAAGAGAAATAAGATTTTTTCATAGATATAAGTAGAGAAGTAAATAAGCTAGTTTTAAAATGCTCTGTCTTTGACGAGAGAAAAAGACGAGAGAGTTTGCATAGCTTTATAATAAAACAAAATGACAAGAAAGAGGGAAGCGAGAGTAATGCTTGCCCCCATAAGTGGTATTGTATCATAGGCAGCAAGAAGAATATCCCTAAAATACAGCGACCGAGCATCGTTATCATTGACAATAAGACTAATATATTCAAAAGTTGAAGACTCTACAAGTCTTTTGTGAAGACCACTTAGTAAAACAAAAGTTACTGGAGAAAATACTCCAGCAAGAGTTGCCCAGATTGCGAAAACTTTTAAATAAAAAGACTTTTTGGCTTTTTCAACAGCTAAAATAACCTTTGGATAAAGTCTTGTTTCTAAATCTATTGTCTCATTTAACTTGTAATAGTCTTTTCTCATACTCATCTATTTTACGAGAGTTATGCCTCTTTTGGTGCATTAATATGATACGTTTCTACAAGCTCTTTTCTAACGAACTCAAGAGCTCTTCTATAAACACTTTTTACGGTATTCATAGGCCTCCCCGTCAAATCTCCGATTTCTTCAAAAGTAAGGTCTTCATACAATTTGAGAAATAGTATCTCCGCTTTATCTTCGTCGAGCTTTTGTACTATCTCTTCAAAAGCGCTTACATTTTTTAGATTTTGAAGCTCTCTTTCGATAGTCGGTAGCGTGCTCTCTAGCGTTTCCTCAAAGGGGAGAGACTCTTCTCCTGTGAGCTCTGAGAAAGAAAATGCTCTTTTCTTTTTTAACTCATCAAGGGCAGTTCTTCTTGCTATAACATAAATCCAAACTGAAAACTTTTTTGTTATGTCAAAAGTGTGTATATTTTTCCAAACTTTGATGAAGGTTTTTTGCACTATCTCTTCAGCGTCATCTCTATTTCTAACAAAAGACATACTGTAACGAAATAGTACGACAGTATACCTTTTGCATAACTCTTCAAACACTTTACTACTGTGTTCTTTTACATAAACAGCGGCCAGCTCTTCATCTTTAATAAATATTTCATTGCTATACATGAGTTCTATCAATATGCTCGAAAGAATAGGCTAAATCTCCACCCACTTTCTTTCTTGGGTTAAAGAGATACTCTTTATCAAAAATTTCTTTTGTCTCTTTAAAAAGCTGTATCATTTTTTCATCATACATTTCATAAAGAAATGGCGTCCGGACGAGGCCGTCATTATGCTCCCCCGTTATGGAGCCTTTGTATTCCCGAATGAGATCGTAAACTTCCTTAGACAGATTTTCAATGGTAGCAATCGATTTATTTTCATGTAAATCCATAAGCGGAATGATGTGAAAATTCCCATCACCGACATGTCCAGCGATAGTGTAAATGAGATCGTACTTTGCCAGCACTTTCTCTAGTTTTGGGAGAAAGTCTAGTAAATATTCTGGTCTCACAACAAAGTCATCGATAAACGGTGCCGTGCGTAGCCCTCGCATTTTACTTCGAAGCAGATTAAAACTTTCTCTCCTAAAGGTCCAATATTTTTTTGCTTCACGTGGGGAGTGTATGGCCCTGGCATTATAGCCAAGAAGGTGGACTCTTTCGTATGCTTCTGTAAGGAGGGCATCCACTTCTTCCTCTGAGTCCCCCGCAAATTCTGCCATAAGAATGAGCTTAGGGACACCTCCTGATAAGACCATCAAAAACTCTGGTATAAATTGTATTCCTAGGGTAAAAAGATTCCCCTTCATCCTCTTTGCTATGTCTGGGAAAAACTTCATGGCTATTTTAAAAGTATGATCATCAAACGACTCAAATGACTCTGGTTTAAAGGCAAGTACTTCTTTTATAATTTCAGGTAGCTTAATAAGGTCTTTCAGGAAAATAACGAGCATCCTTGAGTGAGTTTTTGGCTTCACGAGGTCAAAGGTTACTTGTGTCATGATGCCAAGAGTCCCCTGAGACCCGGTAATAAGCTTTGGTATATCAAATATCCCGCTCTCCCTATCATAAACATTCCAGAGATAGTATCCAGCGGAATTTTTAGAAACTTGTGGCTTTGATTTCATAATATGCTCATAATTTTCGCTTATAAGTTCATAGAGGTTTTTGTGTATTCTACCAGAGAGACTATCTTCTTTTACCTTTTCCGTAAGCTCTAAGGTAGAAAGTTTTTTAAAATTTTCCACACTGCCATCAGCAAGTACTATCCTCACCTCTCTTACATATTTTTCTGTCTTACCATAAGTAAGAGTTTTTTCTCCGCCAGAATTATTATTGACAATTCCTCCTATGGCGCAGAGCTCCCTCGATGCTGGATAGCTCGGCATTAAATAGCCGCTCTTCATTGTTTCAGCCTCAAAGTCGCGATAGAATACTCCCGGCTCAGAAATACCATATCCCTCACCCGTTTCGATGATGTGATTCATATAGCGACTTGTATCCAACTGTATACTGTCAGTTAAAGATCCACCACTCATGCATGTCCCTGCCGCACGAGCTGTCAGCGTTAAATTCACACCTTCCTGCCGTTTCCCTCTAGCAAAAATAACGAGCTTCACAATATCATTTTCATTTTTTGGAAAAACAACAATGCTGGGCTTTACTTTAAAAATACTCGTGTCCACGCTATGCGTCTCTAGAGTTTTTTCAGTAATATCTACATCACCTTCTATTAAACCTTCTATCTCTTTAAAGTAAGATTCATTTATCATACTATTAGTATAGCGCAGTCTCTTGTAATTTCACTCCCATTACACCTCATTATCACTTAAAAAGTTCTTCGCTTTCTCTTTAAGTGCTTTTATATTTTCTTCTGCGAAAAAATGTTTGAGTCTTTTTCTTCTCGGTCTCGCTTCCTCATTATATTTTTGCACACTTTTCTTCATAACGTGCCTCGTTGCTATAGATGCAAGCCCTGCTATAAAAAGGAGGCAAAGGGCGTACAAGAGTGTGTATAGGCCACTGTTTGAAAGAAAGAAAAACAGGCTGTAATTCACCTTCACATTTCCGGGCGTCATGAAAGGACTTTGCCCTCCTTCAAAATCGAGTACCATACTTTTTATTTCGTATACACCTGGTACTACTATTGTATCTGAAACAGAGAACTCTCCTTTGACATTTGCTGTTGCCAGTTTTTCATATATCGCTTTTTCTCCGCTCAAAATCACCTTTACTGTTGCAAGCGGATAGGTAGATCCGTATATAGTAAATACTTCTCCTTGCGAAATTGTTTTAGCGAAAGCGGTAATGAGGGGTGCATCGAGCGGAATAACAGAAAATTGTGTCTCAAATGTTTTTTTGTTATTTGCAAAATCATACGCTGCAATACTTAGTGTATTTTTACCAAATGAAGCTTTTGGAAGTGGGGCGCTGGCATTTCCATAAACATCAGCCTTTACGGTCCTAACGCTACCAACGTTTAACTGTAGGGTAAAATAGGAAATACCCGACATACTATCTTTACCTCCGAGCTCTACTGTTTGAAAAACTTTTGAAGAAGCACCTCCGTATGCTGGCTTTGCTGTCACATCATAGGGGTGCTCAGAGTCTATCTTTACGGTAAAGAAAGAATCTGGTTTCCACATCCCCCCTACTTTTTGTTTCACTTTTATTTCATGTATACCATCTTTCTTCGCTAAAAAACTAAGTGATGAGGTCGCACCTATCCTCTGCCTACTGACTAAATCACCAGAGTGTCCAAAACTATAACTAATGTCTGTAGCTTTGCTCCCAAGTAAGAGATTAACTAAAACGTTTCTCTCTTTATACCAAGAATCTTCTCTCGGGTGTGTCGGAGAAACTATATACATATCATTTTGAACATTTGAATTGGTTTTGACACTTTCTTTAACCTCCTCAAAAACATCTACCCCCCTCTTCTCTTTTATAGTAAATGTTGCCTTACCGAGTGAAGAGAGCACATCCGTAGCCTCACCATCATTCGCGTAAATATTCCCCGAAGAAAAACTAACTGTCGCCGTGCCAGTTGCAAGCGGAAGAAAACTGACTTTATAAATAAGTCCCTTTCCCCCAGAAAATCCAGGATTAAGGACGATGCCTTCAAATGAAGTTTTGCCAATCTCGGTACGAAAATCTGGTTCCTGCGACCACATTTGAATTATTGAGCTATTCTTTGAAACTGATACAACCTTTAAGAGGTCACTCGGGTATACCATTTTACCTGCAACTCCATTGATTATGGTGTCGTTTCTGTCTATCTCTATAGAAACGACGAAAGGTCGTCCTTCTTCGACGAGCTGACTTTGAGGAGAAAATGAAAGATCTGCTGCCTCCACGCTTGCTATTGCTGTTATAGAATAGAGAAGGAGCGCGACAACGCTATTCCTTTTTTTGCTTGTTCCTAATCGCATAGATGATAAGTAGTATGAGTACTATACTTAGTATGAGTATATAATATTTTTGTGAGAAATTTGTGCCCTTCTCAACAGTTTCTAAGGTTTTGTATGAGTATGTGCCGTCCGTATACTCTGCCCTAATATGTATATATTTAGAAGCTTGCATTTGAGTTAAAAGGTAAGGACTCTTTGCTTCTGTCCATGAAAAATCTTTTATGCTACGAGGATTTTCACGGAGTGACTCGCTCACTTCTGCCCTTTTGATACTCTTTTGCTTGTTTCTATTTTCGAAAATGAGAAATGGCTTACCTCCATACACATCTTCATGCGTAACGATTTCAGCAAAAATGTCAGAGATGCTGTCATTTTCTTGTCTCATCCCAGTGTAAGGAGGACGATAATTAGATGGTGTAAGAAAAGAAACAGTGGGAGACAAAGTAACTCTGTAATCGATAATATCAGAGACAGTTGCTGTTCCATCATTTTTGTAAACACTTATTCGAGAAAGTCTCACCTCTCCATTACCTTCCTCCTTCAGCGAAAAGATGGCGGCAAATAAAATGCCTGGCTCTTTATTATTTTCACCCACACCAAGCACTCCTTCAAAGCCTCCCGGAGTCAATCCTTCAAATAAAATAGTGTCATCTCCTAAAAGTGAGTTACCTTTCTCGGGCAAAGTAATCCATGTTGTGACAAGAGAGTTTGCGGTTTCGATTCTTTCAAGAGAAAGTTTTTTTGTATCATAAATGATTTCACCTTCGTAGGCATTCAGTGATTCATTTTTTGCATCGAGGAAAAATGTCACTTTAATTTCTTTACTTCGCAGATTCTCCTCTATGACATGCGTTACCGACGCAGAGAATGACATCTGAGCAAAAGAGAAGTAGCAGAAAATTCCAAGGAAAAAAATTCGATATACTGCTTTACTTTGCTCTTTATTGTTAGTCATGGTAAACACTTTTTTTGTCATCCTGTCCAATAAAATGAAAGAATACTAAAATCTTTAATACTGATTTTCCTATCATTATTTAAATCATACTTAGGCAAAAAACCACTTTTTTTATGCCAATAGGCAAGCAAAGAGAAGTCAATGATATTAACTTTGCAGTCCCCATTAAAGTCACCTTTTACGGGGCATCCTGCTCCATCCTTATTTCCCTTTGGCTCATTCTTGGTTAAAGCAATGTCGAAGCTGTATATTCTACCAAAAGGTAGCGTCGAGGTTCCACTTCTTTCTCTTAACTTGATTTCATGCTTTCCAAGCGTTAGTCTCTCTTTGAATGAAGTATTAAAAATGCCTCTCTCATTTGTTGAAGAACTGATAATGAGCATATTATCAAGAAATTGCTCAAACTGGGTAAAGGGGGAAGATTTTACAGTGACAGGAATTGCTTCACCAGGGAGAAAGCTACTTCTGGAAGATTGAAAGAGTGGCGGAAACTTTATATTTGCGAATGTTGTTTCAGATCTGCTTGTAACAAAAAGAGAAAGTAAGGTGCTGGTCTCGAAATTTCTGTTATTCGCCTCATAAGCAGTGAGTTTTACTTGATAATAACCTTGAGGCAAATTGGGTAATTTCGTCGCAAAATTTCCTTGTCCATCAGTTTGTATTACTTGAAGTAGTGCCCCTGACTCCATAACAGAGATCGACATATTAGGCGCAAATCTCCCAGAAAGCAGAAGGTCCCCTCCAAAAGTAATAGCACCACCACCACCGCCTCCACCACCACCACCACCGGCTGGTGGGATGGGATTTGGATCTTTGACTTGAGCACTTACGCTCACCGTAGACGTAGAACTGATAGTTTGCGCTTCCACCTTCTCAAGTTGAGAATAAAAACTGATAAGCAGGAGGAAGGTTGTAGCTAGCTTTATTTTTGAGCGTGTATTTTTGCTTGTTTTATAATCCATTTATTGTACCTTTTAAGACCGTTAATGAGGATAATCAATAAAAGAATTACTGAAACAGTGCCAACAATGAGAAGTTGCCATGGTAGGATGAATATTTTGAAACTTTTGGTTACCAAAGCTTTTGAGTTCTCAATATTAGTATTGATCTCACTCACAGACTCACTTATGCCCACCTTTGTCTCGACATCATAAGCAATATTCAGCTTCGCAGTGTAATAGCCAAATGCAAAATGTTGCAACTGATAGAAAGCTTTTCCAAAAAAACTAGTTGGCAAAACTTCACTCTCGCCTTTTCCCCACAGAACATCAAACTTTCTGGTACTTTGAGGAAGAACGTTCCCTTGATTCGCATTTGCTGATAGAAGCGCAGAATTCATACCTACTGTATTCTCGATAGTAATAATACCATATGGATTAACCCTATCATTGCCACTATTGGTAAAACGATACGTGAAGTTTATTGGTAATTCGGTAAAAAATGTTTTAGCTAATTTATCACTATCATTTGGATTACTTGCGGAAAAGTCTTTAATTTCACCGCCAAGCTTTATGTCACCATTCACTTTGAGGAGTACTAGCATACCAATTTTCGTACCAATACTTACATTTGCCTCTCCATCTTCACCTGGATCTGAATAGAGAAAAACTGCACCGAAATGGCCACCAGCCTCTGCACTCTCTGGTATAACTATGGAAAACTCAATAGTTTTCTTTTCATTCTTTGCTACAGTAATTTTTTTTTCTATACGTAGCCAAGAGGCAATATCTTTATTATCTTTCGAGAAGCGAGGAATTCCTGTTTCTCCTTCAGCACTAAAGTTTTCTACTGATGTACCATAAACTTGATTTACATTTGACTGGTTGACTACTGTAAACTCACCATAAACGACAGTACCTTTGTCTCCAGTAATTTCGTAACGGGCAGGTGAGATATTAACTCCAAGCGCTAGGGAAAGTTGTAGTCCAGTTAAAAGTACGATAGTGGAAAGGAGGAGTAGCTTTTTGTTCATAGTTTAGCTATATCAGTTTTAAACTCAACAGTCAATGCAGTACTAGAAATTAGCGGTTGCAACGTAAGTGATGTTGGTGCTGTAATCCCCTGCTTCAGTGACAGCTGATATGTTCGCGACGTACCTCAATGAATACGTCTCTGTTTGTGTGGCAGAAGTACCTGAAGCGAAGGTTTGAGCAGATGACGTTGCATTGTATCCGTAACTTGTTGTCTGGATATAAGGTGCAGCTATAGTACCGTTGACGCCTCCTGCTTTTGTGGCTCTGATGCCGAACTGCTCAGTTCCGATAGTGGATGACGCTGGCGTAGCACCTATTTCACTAATTGAGAAGATTGGATTTTGTTGTGATATAAGAGTTGTACCTGACGCAGTAATGGTGTAACCAGATGGAGCATTCGTAGCGACAGCTAGCGTGTGAGCAATAGTTTCTGTCGCATCACCAGTGGCGTTCGTTGATGAAGCAAAACGTGCAGCACTAGTAGTTAGCGTCCCGAAGTTGGTCGTGGTAGCAGAGATGGCAAAAGATATGGTTTGAGCAACAATAGCACTGACTGAAACAGTATCGTCAAGAACAATTGCTACTGTCGTCGTTCCAACATCGCCAAACGTTCCTGTCACACCAATTTGATAACTGTTCGCCGTTGCTGGATTTGCTGAGTTTGTCTGGTTGTAACTAATAACTATTTTGTCATTCGCAGCGAGAGGGGCAGCACCGACGCCGTCAGTAGGCGCTGTGAGTGTGAGTGTTGTACTTGCTGTACCAGAAAGAGTAATTCCCCAGGCTGTAGTTGTAGGCGCACCGGCTAGCGTTTCTGCAGTTTCAAGACCTGTTGTGGCACCGTGGCTAAAAGTAATTGTTGTTGTTGCCTTTCCAGTAAAGTTATAGCTAGTAGGGAAGGTAACGATAATTGTCTGACCTGCAACTGAAGTACCAGTAGGTGTTGTAAACTTAAGTGTATGACTTGAATTTTGACTTACTTTAATTCTAGACTGAGTATTTGAAAAATTGTTTATGAAGGCAGCATGTGCACTGCTCATAACACCTAGGAAGAGAGCTATGGCGGACACTACTGCAAGAATTGACTTTGGCAAACTAAATTTTTTAGATGTATTCATAGGTTATTATTACTTTTTTTTGTACTTTCAGTATACAGTAGCAACAATAGATTACGAGGATATTATTCATAGTGCTGTGGACAAGTTTTAAAAAAGGCTATAAATAAAGATACAAAGCAAAGAATAATAACTGTTAAGTTATTATTCTTTAGTAGAAGTTTTGAGTTACTTAGCTTTATTACGCTAATGTGTACATTTGCTTGAAAGTCTTTCTTAGCACTAACTTGCTCTGTCTTTTTCTTTACTTTTTCTTTTCCCCTTTCGCCGACACTATAAAAAGTCTTACGCAACGCTTAGTTTTACTTTTATTGAGAGTAGATCGGAAATAATTTTGAGGAGATGATCATTGTCGCTGAATGCAATTGACATTACTTTTATATAACTCAATAAAATTCTTCTTAAAAAATTCGACTAGTGGTGAGTTATCGATATTTTTGACCACAATATATTTCTAGCTGATGCGGCAACTGTCGTAATGCGAGCTCCATAGCCCAAGTTTGTTCCAGACGTGGGGAGCTGTGTAGTGTGTGTAGCGAGAAGACTTCCGTTAATATAGAAACGGCAATTGCTAGTTCCTGTGCAGTCTATGTGCATTTCATAAACAGTTGCTGGTGCGACAGAAATGCTAGTAGCTGTGACCGTTGCAGACGCACCAGTACCAGCAATTGTTACCGCTCTCCAAAAAGGTGTGGCATCAGTAGCTGAATAATACCTGAAGGCAGCTGCATGTATGTTTGGTGTTGCGTTATTATCTGGTGAAGCGGAAAACATTCCTACCCAATAGCCGCTTGTTGTTGTTGCAGTAGGATCCGTCTTTATGAGCGCCGAAAATTTAGGGCTCCAGTCAATACGAGCATAATTAAAGGCGGCGGAGACTACTCCTGATGAGTTTCCAGAAGTCGCGGAGGTTGCATGATTTATCCATGGAGCAACGTTATCGGTACCGTTAGACGCTGTTGCAGTGAGCGTAGGAGCTGCAGGGAAGCCTAAGTTACTTGCGGTCGCGGCATTTGCATTGGCATAAATTACCATGGTCCTGTTATTAATACCTGGTACATGAGACGCAGAAATAAAATTTGTCCCATCTGAAACGATGGAATTTCCAAGAATACTCGATGAACCTGGATACGTTGCAGCTGACCATGACGGTGCAGCTGTTGCTCCTGACTGTAAAATAGTTCCGGCGGTAGATGTGCCTGCAAGGATAGCCAGAGCGTTTGCACCAGAATACACTATACCTCCTGTACTTGTAGCAAGAGAGGCTCCTGTTCCACCTTGAAGGAGCGTTACGGGGGCATTTGTTGTTAAAAGCGTCGCATTAGCATCCGGAAGTGTATAGGTTCTCGCGAGCGTCATACCCGTGAAGGAGGTTGAGGCGTTACCGGTGCCACCGTTTGCGGAAGA
>JAYVAE010000038.1:0-2888 GCA_043751115.1 bacterium
AGGCACCATCCTTTCTGTATTGTTTGTCTTTCTGAATCCTGATTAATTACCCCGAGAAACTTCTACAGTCCGAGCGCCTTATCAATGATTGGAACAATAAATGAAGTTTGCGATGCTCCTTCAAGTCTTTTAACCACTTTAAACACGTCTCCATCTCTTACAAGTACATATGATGTTGGTGTACCTGTTACCCCAGCATCTGCTCCATCTTGTAGTGACGCTTCTACTTCAGCTTTCATGACTGGATCCTGTCTACAAGAAGTAAAAGCGACTTTGTCTATATTGTTTGCTTTGATAAAACTATCTGAAAACTCTTCAGTGATTTTTGGAGCCTTATTTGTAACTTTATAGTCAAACATTTTTGTCATAAAGTCAAAATATGCCTTATCGCCTGCAAGCTTCCCAACACAGTTCATCTGTATTGCTTCAGGAAGTGCTCCTTCGTGGAATGCAAGTGGAAAATGTCGGTAAACAAAAGTTACTTTCCCAGCATACTTTTGCCTGAGCTCGCTCATTGTTTTATGAAAGGCGATACAGTAAGGGCATTCAGTATCAGAATATTCGACAAAGTAGACATCGTTGCTCTTTTTACCTTCGACATGCTTTTCTTCTAACGGAGATTTGCCTGTGAATGCTTCTAAGTAAGATAGTTCACCGCTTTTACCTTTTGAAAAAATACCATGGCCGAGTAATCCAACGGCGATGAAGATAGCTCCAAGTAATATGGCAATTGGTGTTGTTAATTCAAATTTTGCTTTCTTGTGATGAGTCTCGTGTGTGACTTCTGCCTCATGATGAGTATGTTCTTTTGGTTCATGATCATGATTTTTAGATGTTTCGTGTTGCATAAAGGTGTATACTTAATAAACTTAAAAAGTATATCATGAATTTATATATTGCAATTTTAAAAGAAACAGAGAAGACATTTAGGCAAGTATTTCTCCCACTCTTTATTGATTTCTTACCACTTCTTGGTTTTATCTATTTTGCGAGTAAGGGTGACATATATCTTGCGACGTCAGTGCTCATACTACTTTCAATCGTAACAACATGTATTACCTATGTGAGAGAAAAGAGACTTCCTTATATAACCCTTTATGTTTCATTTGTTACCATTTTATTTGGACTTGCGGCGCTGAGCAACAAAAATATAGAGTTTGTTCAAATGAGGGACACTCTTTACGACCTGTCTCTCTTTATTGTCTTTGCTCTCGGCATTTTTTTTCATGTCCCAGTACTTAAAATTTCACTACAAAAAGTATTTACTTTAACGGACAGAGGATGGACTATCATGACGTATGGCTGGTGTATTTTCTTTCTTTGTACTGCAACTATAAATGAGTATATGAGACGTTTTCAATCCTTTGATAACTGGCTTATGTATAAAGAAATTTTAATACCTGTTACCATACTCACTGCTTTTTTATTATATGGACTTTCCATTTATAAAGAGAAAAAGAGAGAGCTCACGAAAGTGATGCTCCCTAGATAAACAAAGTATTTTATGGTACATTAAAGAGCAATATATATGGCAGTCGGAAAAGAAGAAATACAAGGCATTAAGTCCGAAGGAACTTTTTATCGTATACACGAAGAAATACCATCAATAAAGTCGACGCCGCTTTTTGATATCGGTCCATTTACCATTGCTAATACGACGACCACGATGGTGCTTATTGTTTTTATAGTATCCCTCCTTGTTTATTTTATAAAAAAGGCGAAGGTTCCAGGAACTTTCCAAAATCTCATGGAGTTATTCTATGAGTCAGTTCTGTCTTTCGTGACGCAAGTAGTTGGTAATCAAGAGCAAGCAAAAAAGATAGTACCATTTGTTGGATCTCTCCTTACATTTCTTATCATTGCAAACATCCTTCCACTCATGCCGCTGGTGAGCGCTTTCTATACTCTTGACCATACTATGCTTTTTAGAGGAGTGACAACGGATTTTAATACGACCTTTGCGCTCGCACTCACTGTTGTATTACTCATGCAAATTATCGGAGTGAGGAGTCAGGGTTTCTTTTCTTATTTATCACACTTTGTACAAATAAAACAAGTTATAGAAGGTTTCAAAAAGGGAATAGGAGCGGGAATGGTTTCAATAGTTAATTTTTTTGTGGGGCTTATTGAAATAGTTGCCGAATTATCTAAAATACTCTCTCTTTCTCTTCGTCTTTTTGGAAACATGTTCGCTCACGAAGTACTCACTGTTATCTTGCTCGGTGCTTTCGCCTACGGCGTGCCAGCCCTCTGGATGGGTATGGGACTTCTCGTCGGTGTGGTGCAATCTCTCGTCTTCGTCGCCCTGGTCACAGTCTACTTTTCTCTTGTCACAAAGAAACATGGGGATGGACACTAAGGTATAGGGTTTACAACTCAAATGAGAAACTCTATATGGCGCTTTTTATTACGCCTGACTTGACTTAAGATAAAGGTTTTGATAATAAGAAGATGTATCCCAAACTAAAAAGGGCTTTCCGTGGAAAATCATAAAATGATTATCATGCTGGCAAGGGAAGTATTTATTGCCAGTCAGGTTTACTCGGTTTTGATCTTCATTACCGTCACTGTGTATCTTCTGTTTCCCCCCTCAGAAAGTATGATCTTTGTAGCTTGGGGCTCTGTGTCACTATGCATTCTCGGCGTTCTTTTCTACTTTGCAAAGTCAGTGCTCGACGTGCACTCACTTACAAAGTAATCAACAATTCACACCCGTAGTGAAACCTACAGGTTTTGTGTTTCTTACTTCCACCTAATCAATAATCATTGATTTGTAAGGTATATTTACCCCTGTCTAAGCTCACATACATATTGCACTCTCTCTTCCCCTAGAAAATGCAAATAATAAGCAAAAACAAAAACGTTACCGGGTCTAGAATTGCTGGTGA
>JAYVAE010000039.1:0-2871 GCA_043751115.1 bacterium
AATGATGGTGAATGTGCACAGAGGATTAACACCAGAAAGAAGGATAAAAGTTGTAAAAGAGATACTTGGGTGCTAAGCACCATTAATGTCTATTAAGCCGAATTTGTTTTTTTAAATTTGGTATATTATCCTTTACCACCTGGTTATTTTCTTGCAAAGAAGGGAGTTTCTTGGTGTAAATATTTTGAGAATATCCTGTGAGTTTCCATGCATCATTTGTTTTATGAAATACATAAGCCGAAAGTCGAACCATATCTTCCTTATCTGCGTCAATCCATGCGTAATAGTAAGCGTAGTCGCCTTGCATTTCAAGGGAGACAAAATGAACCTTTGTAATATCAGGAAAAACTTTAGAAGAAATGGTGAGCATGTACTGCCACTCACTATCTTTAATTGGTGGCAAAGAAGGATCTGTGTTTTCTTCAAAAATAGCACTAAATGCTTCATGCGAACCTTTTGCAGAAACGAGGGTGCTTACTTTGGAATAAGCTTCTTCTATTTTTTTTCTTGTGTCATCGTTCATACTGTTTTGAATGGTGGTTGTTGCGAGTAAGGGGGTTATTTTATTTGGAATAGCAGGGGGAGTGTTTGTTTTTTTGTAAAAACTAAAACCCGTAAAAAATAACAGTCCTATGACTAATAGTGAAATAGATGAAATGATAAAAGTTTTTTTTGGAAAATTCATAGGAGAGGTAGAAATAGTCGAAGGACTTTCTGATGTAGTATCAAGCAAGGTTGAGATCTCTTTATCTGTAGATGGATCGTCTCCATTTTTTTGTTCAGGGTTCATAGCAAATTGAGTATGAGTTATTTCATTGTTTAAAATCCTTTTGAGGAGAAAATGTTTCACTGCCATTATCTTAAAATTCTACAGATAACGCATAGTGCGCTTCACGCCCTATATGTTTGAGTATAGTTTATTTTTTGCCATTAAACAACCTGTATTTTAAAAAACAGAGAAGGATTCCTGTAAAACCTATGGTATACTGAAGAACAAGAAATATGATTTTTTCTTATACTATTTCTTGAGTTTCTAGTAAACATATGTTGTTTTTGTATATTGTATGACTATTAAAAAAATAAAGTAATTATCCTCGTCTTTGTCGTTCTTTTTGTGGGGATTGTAGTAACGCCAAAAACCAGACAAAAAATTATTATCATCACAAAAAATATGTATACCACAAAAAATCAGGAAGACTCTGTTTCTTCAACGGTAAATACAAGTACGCAAGATCTTAGTTTCGATGACGCACAAGAGATGATGTGGTCATGGATGAGGAATTCGCAAGCAAGAGACGCTGATGTGACAGGGGATAATGATGCTTTAATGCGAGGATTGCCCGTGCGAGTCGGAAGAGTTATTTTTCACTATTCTCAAGTGAAGCACCCGTATGTTTTGCTCGTCTCTGGGGTTGTAGGAAAAGATACGGAAAATATTTTTGGAAAGCATCCTGATAAATGGGATTTTCTAGTACGTACCGGGCAGAGAGACTATCCTGCCATGATGTACGGTAAAGCTCATTTTGAATTGGTTAAACCTTCCTTTCAACTTTTTTACCGTGATTTTCTTGAAACAAGAGAATGGAGCAGAAATATGACAGATACTGAGATCACAGCACTCTATGATAAAGAGCCAGAAATGATACTTTTGACAACATCTTTTACAGAGAGAATAAGCGACGGTCAGAAATTTGGAAATCAAGTGAGGTGGCTTTTGCGTGATGCGGATTACTGGGCAAATAGTCATTTTAAAGAAGTGATGACGAAATCAGAAGAAGATCTTATGAAAGAGTCTCCGGCTCTCAATGAGTGGATGTTGAAGAATCTGCCGAAACCTCTTTAGTTTTTTGAGGGCTCTCCTGGGCGGGGCTTACTTTGTACTTTTGGTTGTTACAATCTATGAACTCATAGTGTATAACTCCCTCCTCCACCCATTAAAAGCACTATAATTAAAGGGTAAACGATCATGTTTACTTAACCAATACTTACAGCGCTTTTAATGAATACAAAACAAGAAGAACATATATCTCAACGAGTATCTCAAGTATACAATATCTTGCCAATACACGTCACGAGAAAAGAATTTAATACACATATCAAACAGCATTTTACGAAAGGTGCCCGAGGAGTAAAACCTTCTGTATCCCAATGGAAGATCTTTAACTACATTCTGTAGGTACTTCATACAGGTATTCCATGGTATACATTGCCCGTAAAGGAAGTGCACTGGTCAAATATCTATAAGCACCACAATAGATGGAGCAAAGATGGTACGTATTAAAAGATCTTTAATGGGTCACTTACATATCTTGTGAGAAAAGGAAAGATAGATCTTTCAGTGCTCCACGGTGACGGTTCAAATGTCGTTGCTAAAAAGGGGGTGAAAAAGTAGGTTACTCAGAACATAAACATCAGCGAGGTGAGAAATCTGTTGATATTAAAGACAATTGTGGTAACGTGCTTGTGCCTTCAATTGTTGCTTCGGGAAAAGGGGACAGCCACCATTTAATCAAGAAATGGGTGTCATAATATTTGTACCGGCCTAGGCGGTTGTCTCCCCATTAACCTTTTTCTCTCCCGTTTTCACCATTTCTTGTATTAATCTGTAGAATAGTTTACCTCTAGAAGCAGAAGTTCTCCTGTTAAACCTGAATACGTATTCATCTAAATATGACTGTAGATTATTCAAGTGGACCCCACCTTGGTGAGTTCCAAGTAACCATCTTTTAAGCAAAGAAGCTACTCTATGCACTAAAGGAGTATTGTCTTTTGTGACTTGTCTCAATGAAGTCTCGTAGCTCACAGTTCTCTACTATCTTCATTGCTTGATATTTACTCTCGTGACGCCTTACGTATGCCTTGTGGTTAGCC
>JAYVAE010000040.1:0-56805 GCA_043751115.1 bacterium
TCACCAGCAATTCTAGACCCGGTAACGTTTTTGTTTTTGCTTATTATTTGCATTTTCTAGGGGAAGAGAGAGTGCAATATGTATGTGAGCTTAGACAGCGTCGATTAACTTATGTTGTGCGACCCAAGTCTAGGCCAAATTGTAAAGCATTTTGCTAAAAATATCATGCTATACTTTTCTCATTATGAAAAAAGTTTTGATTATCGGTAATTTAAAAGCGACACCGGCGTCCATTAAAACATTAGAAAATTATTTCAGCTTTCTCTCCAAGAAAAAATATCAAGCTCTCCCTCCCTCACATCTTGCGGTACCCTTTCCTTATATACATGAATGTGCGGCGCTGACGGATAAGAGAATAACTATCGGAGCTCAAAATATAACTGGACTTGAGGAAGGCGCTCACACTGGGGGCGTTACTATTTCGATGATAAAAAGTGTTGGCGCAGAATTTTGCATTATCGGGCATAGTGAAGTACGCCGTAGTGGTGACACAGAAGAAATGGTGCAGAAAAAAGTAGCGTCCGTCGTCGGTAAAAAAATGATAGCCGTGGTCTGTGTCGGAGAAGAAGAGCGTGATAAAGAGGGGAGATATTTAGAATATATTGAAAAACAAATAAAAAGTGCTATCACCTTCGTCCATAAAGATGATTTAAAACGCGTTGTTATTGCCTATGAACCGCTCTGGGCTATTGGCGGAGATAAAAGTGCTACTGAAGAAGAGTGTTTCGAGGTTATTATTTCAATAAGACGCACCCTCACATCACTCGCTGGCATCGATACAGCGAAGAAAGTGCTCGTACTATACGGCGGTGCCGTGAGCGAAGAGAATGCTTATTCATTTGTCACCATTGGAGGCGCCGATGGACTACTCGTAGGCCGCGCATCGTGGAAGCCAGAAACTTTTATTTCTTTAATTGAAAAAGCACATGGTTTATCCTGATAATCTTTTTCTTACTATCGACGACACACTTGCCCACAAAAAAATTGTCATAAGAATGGACATCAATGCAAGTGTAAGCGATAGCGGCGTACCCACGGACACGGCTCGTATCGATGCGGCACTTTCAGTATTAAACGAGCTCTCAGGAAGACAAGCAAGAATAGTTGTGCTTGCCCACTTTGGTGAGAAAGGGGAGAGCCTTCTGCATATAGCAAAGTTTATGGAGCCGAGAATCCCCAACTTTTCTTTTCTACAAAGTACTGACAGGGAAGAAATCATGAAGGCAGTAGAGAGTACTCCTGACGGACACATACTTCTTCTTGAAAATGTGAGAAAATTTGACGGCGAGACAGAAAATGAAGACGGCCTTGCACGCTTTTTTGCATCACTTGGGCACATCTTTGTGAATGATGCCTTCCCCGTATCGCATAGAGAGCATGCCTCCGTATGCGGTATCGCTAAGCATATTAAGTCATACTTTGGACCTATTATGAAGCGAGAGCTTACAAACTTAAGCAAAGCGCTCGCTCCTGAGTTTCCTTGTCTACTTGTGCTCGGAGGTGCAAAACTTTCTACTAAACTTCCACTTATAGAAATTTATTTAAAGAAGGGATGTTTTGTCTATGTCGGCGGAGCCATGGTACACAATATTATCAAAGAAAAAGGATATGAAATCGGCACCTCGCTGTATGACAAAGAGTACAAAGTTTCGGACTATGTACTAACGAGTGACAAATTACTCATCCCGACCGATGTCATTTTAGATGACCATTCGGTTGTCGGAGTAAAGTCCATTCCAAAAACAAAAAAGATTTACGACTGTGGTCCGAAAACTATTGCCACATTAAAAGAGGTTATTGCAAAGTGTCACACGGTTATTATGAATGGACCAGTTGGATACTATGAAGGAGGGTTTGACGAAGGTACAAAGTCTCTCCTTTCTCTCATGGAAAAGGGTGTGTCGCTCACAAGTATTATTGGTGGTGGCGACACTCTTACCGTTTATAACTCTATGAATAAGAAGCCAAGGATCACTTTTGTCTCCCTTGGCGGTGGAGCAATGCTCGACTTTTTGAAGGATGGCACACTTCCTGGACTTCAGGCAGTTGTGAAGAATCATAATAGAAAGGCATGAAAAAAATAATTTTTACTCTTCTTTTTTCTCTTCTTGCTTCTGGTCTCATCTCGAGCACCATGCTTTCCGCCTCTGCTTCGACATCTACATCTACTAGCATTAGCCAAGAAAGTTATGTCGATTGTATACGCTTTGCAAGCAAGGAGTATGAAGGCAAGGAGTCTACGCTCCTTAATACTCACCGCATCACCATAAAATCATTAGAGCTTGAAAGAAGTGAGCAAATAAAATCTCATTTTACATTTTTTGCACTCCGTGCAAGTATCACCAAGATACAAACCATTAGAAATTACTACAGATCAAAAATAGACGTAGCTGACGAGAATCTCAAAAATAATCTACTTGATATTAAAAGTGATTACGAGGTAAGGATAGAACTTTGCCAAAACAAGAAGAAAGAAATGGGGGACGCGCACTCTCTATAACTTAAGAGTAAGGGACACGGGGCAATGGTCACTGCCATAAACATCGTCGTGTATAAAGGCTGACGTAATATTTTTTGAAAAATTCTTTGATGTATAAAAATAGTCGATCCTCCATCCCACATTTTTTTCTCTACTTCTTGTTTTCATATCCCACCAGGTGTACTGAACTTTATCTCCATTCACAAAGCGATAGGTATCAATAAAATTTTCGGTAAAGTTCTTGAGCCTATCTCTTTCTGGCTTCGTGCAGCCAAGTTTATTTTTATTTTCTTTAGGGCGAGCAAGATCAATGTCTTCGTTGGTTGCATTGATATCTCCGGTAAAAATGACAGGCTTCTTTTTTTCTAACTTCTTTGCAAGCGCGAGGAAGTGATCATAATAGTCGAGTTTATAGAGGTAATGCTCGTCACTTTTACCACCATTTGGAAAATAGCAATTGATAAAATAAAATTTTTCAAATTCTAAAACAAGCGTTCGGCCTTCTTCATCGTAAAAGTCCTTCTTATCAAGTGTTGCGTGAAGGAGAGTAAAGGGGAGTTTGGTATATACCGCAACTCCAGAATATCCTTTTCTATTCCTGGCGCTTTCAAAAATGCTTGTATAGCCGTAATAGGCAAGCTCCTCTTTTGTAAGCTGAGAGATTTCGCATTTTGTTTCTTGAAGGGCGATGATATCAGCCTCCATCTCGAATACCTGCTTTATAGTATCTTTTCTAAAACCAGCCCTAATGCCGTTCACATTCCAAGAAATAAGTTTCATTGAAGTAGTATAGCAAATAAGAAAAGGCACGCCGTAGCGCGCCCCTTTTTCACCATCATCACTTGCCCTTGGGGAGG
This sequence comes from bacterium, assembly GCA_043751115.1. Taxonomy (GTDB): domain Bacteria; phylum Patescibacteriota; class Minisyncoccia; order Phycocordibacterales; family UBA5272; genus UBA11704. The sequence goes on from JAYVAE010000040.1 coordinate 3,337, forward strand.
ACGAGCAAAGACGATGAGGTATTGCTGTGGGCCTTCCACCCACTTTCCTTTCCGAAACCATGGCTTCTGCTATGTTTTTTCTCCTTTGAACATCAGTAGCACTACATCGTCTTCTTAATAGTCAACTTCGGCCACTTTGCCCATACCCTTGTATCCGAGGAGAATCTCTCCTGGGAAAAGACCCCCATGATCCGATGCTTGTATTTTTCCTCGATTCCGTAGCCCTCTTCTGCTGCTCGTCACAGCAACGAAAAGGTCAAAGCCTCTGAAATGCTTTGACTTCGGACTTGGCTGGAATTGCTTTGGTGCTGGAATGTTTAGCGGTACATCGATTGCGCTTTGGGCAGCTCAGTCACGTTTTTGATGTTCGATGGCTTCTTCACCGCTATCGACATGGCACATTATTTGGGTGTCAAGTGACATAATTTGGGTGGTCTTACCTGATATGTCATCTTCCAAATCCAAAAATAAAGCACTTGGGGATACATTCCGGTTACTCAGGGGACCTCATCTACTTGGAATTTCACTGCACGGCTCGGCAAGACAGTGGAAATGGCGTGCTTGTAGACCATCTGGGGGATGTTGTTGTGCGCGAGTATCAGTACGTACTGGTCGAACGACTCGATGTACCCTTGGAGCTTGATGCCGTTCACGAGGTATATCGACACCAGCACATGCTCCTTGCAGAGCAGTTTCAGGAACGGGTCCTGGAGGAGGGCAGATTTGTTGCTCATGGATGTTCTCCTTGGTTGAGCGTAAGTTAAAATTGGTGACATTTTGCTGTGACAATCACAAGAACTTATAAAGAACAGCTTCCCCTTGACACTATATTATTTTATATGTGTTGTCAATGATTTTTCTTATTGTAAACCAATATGCGTGCATGATTAACGTTGCGTACTTGATTTTATTTCGTCTTTTCACGACACCTCAACTTTCTTCCTCCTTCCCAAAATTCATTACGAGTTCGGGCGACCATCCGTCCTAGAGTCTGCAGAGCCTGCGGACGGTTTAGCCCTCTTCCCATGAAACTTTTCATACTGGTCGCGGAGGAATTTGTTGGTGACATTGGTGTAAATTTGCGTGGTAGCAATGGACGCATGTCCGAGCATCATTTGCACCGTGCGAAGATCTGCGCCGTTATAGAGAAGGTCTGTTGCAAAGGAATGCCTAAGCACATGCGGAGTGCATTTCTTCGCAATACCAGCTCGCTCAGCGTACTTATTAAGTGTCCTTTCCACACTACGCGGTGTGAGCCTGATAGACTCTTCTTTTTTCATGCGTGATAATGCGCGAGGGGAGTGATCGACAAACATCGCTTCGTCGATATCAGTACGCTCTTTCACATAGTTCTTTACCGCATCTTTCGCATTTTCAGAAATAAAAACAACACGCACTTTACCACCCTTGCCGCGTACTGATATTTCACCAGAAGAAAAGTCAGTATCTCGATCGAGCGAGCAAAGCTCAGAGACTCGAAGACCTGTAGCAAAAAGCATTTCAAGGAGAGCTCTATCGCGAAGACCAGGAAGGGTTGACGTGTCTGTTGCTTCAAAGAGATTATTGAGCTCCTTCTCTGAAATAAGATCGAGCTCGCGCCCTCCTGTCTTTGCAAGCTCTATACGCTCAGGGTCATAACTTTGCACACCCTCTCTTCGCATATATTTTAAAAAGGCACGCAGTGCGATGAGATGATAATTCTGAGTACTTTTGCTCAGTGTTTCTACCACCTGCCCCTTTTTTTCTTTTCTGGCAGAGAGACGGTTCAGGTAAATGCGATAGCTACGAAGCTTTTGCTCAGATAAATCTTTCGGATGCTCAACTTTGACAAAATCTAAAAAGCGAGTGAGATAATGATTGTAATTTCTCACCGTAAGGGAGGACCTTCCTTTTTCTATTTCTATATACTGGAGAAAATCATCTTTAAGCTGTGAGAGAGAGTGCATACATTAGAGTATAACGTATTGTCGTACAATAAAAACAACCCCTGGCGCTGCGAGGCGCCGGGGAAGGATAAAGGATGAGGGAGTTTGTCAATCCGAGTACTTGCGTTCTACGCCCTTCAGCGCCTTTCATAGACAAGAACCACAAATAGTGTCCAAGTGTTAGGCTCCAGCTGGTGAACATAGACGAGATTCTTGCGAGGTTGAACGCTCCTGAAAGATAAGGACGCATTTCTAAGACAAGAATGGATGATTTGCCCTACTAAAAGAACTGCGGACTTGCACGACTTTTATTTTTGTATTCTCTGTTTCAGTTTACTGCTTGCAACTCTCTTGAACCCTTCTTATTATTTTCCCTACAGACTCACTTTCTTGTATACTAATTCCTATGATTATCGGCGTTGATGAAGTGGGGAGGGGTCCAGGGGCGGGACCAATAGTTTTCTGCGCTTTCGCACTCCTTGATCAAAAAAATGATGAAAAGCTAAGAGCAGAAATACTAAAACATTTCCCCAAAGGAAAGCTACGTGATTCTAAAAAACTTTCGGAAAAGAAGAGGGAAGAACTTTCAGAATATTTTCATACTTTAAAAGAGAAAGAACTCGTCACGTGGACTCTCGCTGAAAGAAGTGCAGAGCAAATAGATAAAATGGGGTTATCTCTTTGTATCAAGGAATGTTTAGAAGAGATTATGCTTTCACTTCATAAACTTCTACTTCAAAATGAAACCAGTATAAAGCATGAAGATATATATCTTAAGCTAGATGGAGGATTAAAGATGGGTAAAGAGTATATACAAGAAACTATTATAAAAGGGGATGAAAAGATACTAGAAATAGCCTGCGCGTCTATTATTGCAAAAGTTTTCAGGGATACTTTTATGAAAAGTGAAGCCTTACATTTTCCAGAATATCATTTTGAAAAAAATAAGGGCTATTTAACGAAAGAGCATATTACTCTGATTAAAAAGTGTGGTGTGACAGAGCTTCACCGTACAAGTTTTCTTAAAAATTTTAAAATTTAAATTTGCCGGAAAAACTTGGTAACGCTTTTACCCACAAGCATGAAAGGCCACAGCAAGCTGCGGCCTTCAGTGTAACGAATTCCCTTCACTTATGCATGGATGTCAGCATACCCACGACGCCTGAGGATTACCAGCGCTACAAGTGCGATTGCCGCGAGCGGCAGGCTTCCCGGGAGGGACACTTGACCTCCACCTCCTGTTGGCGGATCGCCGTTGTTGCCATGCTCCACGGCACTAATGCCGCCGTGGAGGAAAGAGAACTGTGATGGTGTGCCCAAGATGAGTGTCGAGGTGGTGACGGTGTTTGCGAGTGCTCCAACGTCTCGCCCATACAGGCTTCCAACTGTCTCTTCCGTTCCTACCGACCCCAAGTTGATGTTGTTGAACCTAACACTGAAAAGGTCCATCCCTACCCCCTTTTCGATGCCGAAAACGTCCACGAGGGTTCCATCCGTCGTCGAATACATCCTTGTGCCCACGGTGGTGTACGGCAAGAAATCGCCCGTCAGTGAGTCAAAGGCGACTCCTATCGTGGCGGTGCCGGTGGGTATGTCGTATGACGACCGAAACGCAACGTTCTGCGTCACCTCGTTCGGGGCAAATGTGGCGACCAAACTGTTGCCACTTCCAGGCGATCTGATCACCATACCGCCTTCCGCACTGAGAGTCACCCTCCAGGTTTCGACCATCCCGGAGGATGGCATAGCGATGGCGATAGGCTCAGCATGCGCTGACCCCAGTCCTCCCAACCCTAGACACATCGCCAGCCAGACAGCCAGCTTTTTGGAAAAGTTCATAGAAAACCTCCAATAATTGTTGTGCCTTCTTGAGACCTCAAGAAGTTCAACATAAAATTAACACGAAAAGCCTCTTCTTGCAAGCCTTAGTTTTCCAACACTGAGCAAGAAAGCAACCACTTTCTAACATTTTTTCTATCTTTTTCTTGTAGCACGCTTTGCAGAAGACTTCTCAACACTTGCCTTTTACTAGCTCTTTACTTGCATTTTCTAATGAGTTGTGCTATAATAATAGGATATATATTTTATGTTAAGCATCAAGAAAAAAGCAAATGCTATAAAAAGCGTTCAAATACACGATACAGACACTGGGTCTCCAGAGGCTCAGGTGGCTGTCCTTTCAAGAAGAATTACTGAGCTCACCGGTCATCTTAAAATTCACAAGAAAGACAATCACTCTCGCCGTGGCCTCATACAAATGGTTGCAGATAGAAGATCACATCTTAAATATTTAGAAAGAAAAGATTCAAAGAGACACAGCTCTCTTCTCAAGAAACTCGGGCTTGATAAGTAGTATTCTAATACTTCGCCACTCTCTCAATTATAATCCAGACATGGTCATCCTTGGTCAGTCTTGAGTTACTTACTTACATAGAAACTTAATATAGAGAGCATAAATAGGGGGTGCTTGGTTAAAACTATTTGAGTATACGCATTTTCTAGACTATACTCTATCCATGCGACAGGACGACACCACTACAAAGAGTTTACTAAGCTTTTATTTAGTGATTTCATTTTTAATTTAAATTTTTATACTATGGCAGTTATTAAACACAGCGACCAACGCGTCGCAATATTTATTGATACACAAAACCTTTATCACAGTGCTAAAAATCTTTACAATTCGAAAGTCAATTTTGGAAAAGTTCTTTCCGAAGCACTTGCCGGTAGAAAGCTTATACGAGCTCTCGCTTACGTTATTACTACAGAGGCAGGGGACGAGACTCAGTTCTTCGAAGCTCTCACAAAAATTGGCATTGAAACAAAGACTAAAGACTTACAAATCTTTTTTGGTGGTTCAAAAAAAGCTGACTGGGATGTTGGCATGGCGGTTGACGCTATACGTATAGCGCCAAAGGTGGACACCATCATACTTGCAACAGGAGATGGCGATTTTGCGCCACTCGTTGTCTTTCTCAAAGAGCATTTCGGAGTACAGGTAGAAGTTATCTCTTTTGGAAGATCGTCATCGAGCAAGCTAAAAGAAGTCACTGAAGACTTCATCGATATGTGCGACCATCCCGAAGAATTTCTCATTGGACACGGTAGAAGTACTGGAACGAGAAGACCTGCGCATAATACGCAAAGTAAAAAAAGGACGAAATTAAGTAAAGCTGTGACAGAACAAATCGCAGAGAATGCACATGTAGAAAAACATGTAGAAAGAATAGAAAAAAAGACTGAAAGTTCGCCACTACTCGGAGAAGACGTTGTTTAAGATAGAGAAGTAGTAAAAAGATTTCTAACATTGAAAAATCATCTGCTATACTGATTTATATAGTATGGTAAATGATCACATCATGACCTTTGAGAAAGATATTGAAAATGAGATACGCACTAAGTCTGCGTCTCTTTCTGACATTGCGGCTGCTTCTGGTGTTGTGGATAATAAACCCGAAAAAAGTGCATTTCACTTAGTTATTGTGGTTGTTATTGCCCTTGTTATACTCGTTGTTGGTGTCTTGACCTATCTTTATTACAAAAATATAGAGCGAGCAAATACTCCAAAGGATGGTGCAAGTGTAAAAGAAAGAGAAACTGTAGACGTTTTTGAAAGAAAGGATGCGAAAGGTGAAGGAAAAGAGCAAGGCGAGACAAATACTAGTAACAAAAATCCTAGAAACTGGGCTTCGTCACTTGCGACAAAAAAGCTAGTAACATCCCCTTTGAGTGATTTACTGCCAACAATATTTCCCTATATACAAAAGAATTTAGTTAAAGCTGAAACATATGAGAGTGCCTATATAATAACCTTCACTGGTTATAATGAGTTTTATAAGACACTTCTTGACAATGAAGAGCTTTTTCTAAAAGACGCGCTCGCTCTTTATGGAGAAACTGTGGCAAGTAGCACAATCTTTACCGATAAGCGACTAGGCGAAATGGATACTCGTTTTGCTAATGGCACTGGAGGAAAGAGCGTTTACTATCTTTTTGTAAGACCATCACTGCTTATCATATCGGACAATGGAGAAACTCTCGAGAGCATTTCTACTTCAATAACAAAATAACAATGTCTCTTGCAACACTACTCACCGCTCACACAACATCTCTCCTCGCCGATATTGTGACTGTGGAAGCAGATATCAGCACTTCTATTTACGAAATGCGTATAGTCGGTTTGCCAGATAAGGCCGTTGAGGAGAGCAAAGAAAGAGTTATTTCTGCACTGAAAAACAGTAATTTACCAAATCCAAAAAAAGAAAATCAAAAAGTGCTGATCTCCCTTTCTCCAGCAGATATAAAAAAAGAGGGCTCGCATTTTGACATACCTATTGCTCTTGCCTATTTAAAGGCTGGAGGATATGTTGTCTTCGATGGGAGTGACAAGTTGTTTGTCGGGGAGCTATTACTTTCTGGTAAGGTTAACCGCGTCAAGGGCATTATCGCAATAGCTCAGCTTGCAGTTAAACAAGGGATTAAGGAACTTTATGTTCCAAAAGGTAATGAGGAGGAGGCTACTCTTGTGGTCGGTGTCACAGTCTTTTCCTTCTCTCATTTAAAAGAGCTTGTGGAACATTTAAAACAGGATGGTCGTAAAATAGATCCTTCAAAACATGTCGTTCCAGAATACAAAAGACCAGACTATTTTGTGGACTTTGAAGACATTATTGGCCAGGACCTAGCGAAAAGGGCGCTACTCATTGCAGCGCACGGTAGCCACAACATTGCCCTCTACGGCGCGCCAGGCACGGGGAAAACAATGCTGGCGCGAGCGTTTATAAGCCTCCTACCGAAGCTATCCCTTTCTGATATGCTGGAAGTCTCTTCGATACACTCACTCTCAGGAAGTTCAAAATCTCTTGTCACGTATCCACCGTTTAGATCTCCTCATCACACATCATCTTTTGTATCGCTTGTTGGAGGCGGAACAAATCCAAAACCAGGTGAAATAACGCTTGCTCATAAAGGAGTGCTCTTCTTAGACGAATTTCCAGAATTTGACGCAAGAGCTATTGAAGCACTGCGCGAACCCCTTGAAGAAGGTTTCATCACTGTTTCTCGCGCAAAAGGAACTTCACTTTTCCCCGCATCATGCATTCTTATAGCTGCGATGAACCCTTGTCCTTGCGGATATATAACGAGTAAGAATAGGCCGTGCATCTGCTCTCACAGGGATATAGCAAAATATCATAAGAAACTTTCCGGCCCCATAGTGGACCGCATCGACATGTGGATTCCGGTTGAACTTATTGAACACGAGCTACTGACACATGGGAAGAAAGGACTTTCTACCGAAGACATGGAAAAAAAGAGAAATGTCGCCCACTCTTTCGCAAAAAAAGAAGGGCGAGAAAATGCAAATAAGAAAATCTCTTTGAGAAATATTGAAACGTCTGTTTTACTTCATAAAGGTGCCGAGGATACGCTACTCACCTTGGCAAAAAAAAATAATTTGTCTCCACGTGTTTATCATAAAATATTAAGAGTAGCCAGAAGCATCGCAGACCTCGAAGAAAGCAAGGAGGTTACACGTGGACACATTTTAGAATCATTTCAATATAGGCAAACGTTTTTTAATAATTAAAATATATAAAAGTGGATTTAAAAAGGGTTGACGGCACCACGCACTTCAATGTGGAGATGGGCACCAGTTGAGCGTCCACTATTACCGAGCGCTCCGATGATTTGTCCTTGCTCAACGGTCGCGCCAGCGGAAACAGACACTGACGAGAGATGAGCATACAGGGTTTGTATATTATTCTTATGGGAAATAACTACCATACTTCCATAGCCTCCATTATAACCACTTGAGCGTGCGATAAGAACTTTTCCGGAACCGGTCGCCACTATTGGCGCGCCATAGTTTCCACCAAGGTCAACTGCATTTTTACCATGTATGCCTTGCGTCTTTATAGAGCGCGCGAGAGGTTTCACGAAGAAACCAAGGGGAGTAGTGAACAATTTTTTAACGGGCTTTTTTATGACACCACTTTCTTTTGGTTTCTCAGACTGAACTTCTCCATTAGGAATAATAATTTCTTCGCCAAGAGCAAGTTTCCTACTTTCAGAAATACCGTTAAACTTTGCAATTTCTCCACTATCACCTTTATACTTTTTTGCAATACTGGCAAGAGTCTCTCCTTCTTTTGCTACATACTTAACGCCTGTTACAGGCAAAATAACAATAACATCTCCTTCTTTTATTTTTTTATTTGGTAAATCATTTGCCCATAAAATGGTATTAACGGTGACGCCAAAAAGTTTTGCAACAGATGAAAGTGTGTCTCCAGTTTTTACTTCATACACGGTAATAGTATCTTCGAGGGGGTAATCTATTTCTTCAGTAGAAAGTCTCATTGGTCCGCTCTTTACTTCGAGGACTTCTTGATTTTCATTATCATCTGCCAACGAGAGTGTGGTCGGCGTGAGAACGCTTGCTTTTGACGCGTCACTACTTTCTGCTTGGCTAGCCTTATCTTGCGCAAAAAAAGTGAGCTTAACCCGAGAAACAAAGGTAGAGAAGGTGGTGGCATAGGCAAGGGAATAGCTACCGCCGTACGCCAGGAGGGCGAGGCAGAGCATAAGAGTGGTATGTAAGATTTTATCTGATTTCATTGAGAATGGTATAGGGGGGAAAATAAAGTAAGCTTATTCTCTTTGATTTCTCTATAGTTTTCCTTTGTTTTCTCTATAGTTTTCTTTTTTTCTTTGAGTATTCTGTGGGTATGTGGGTAGCTGGCTGTCTTTTATGCTAATAGGAAAATGACTTTAAGTCAAGGTTATTATTATCAATTTTAGAGAAGAGTAATGCTATTTTTTTAGAAAAGAGAGTTCAAAATAAAGTGCATAGTCACACGTATTTCTTTAAATATATACTATACTAAAAGGTATCTATGACTGAAACAGAAGCACAAAATACTGGCGGAGCCGTGCCAGGGGCGATGCCTTCATTTGTCATGCCTAGCGAGAGCACTCTCGCACAAGGAGCGCCGAGAGTACTACCCTCTCAAAATGTTGCTTCAGCGAGTGTTTTAGAAGTATCACCGCAAGCACAGACTCAGGGAACGTACCCTAAAGCCAATACTCCTGCCATTCCTGCCCAAACAATTCCTTTTAAGGGAGCTGCTGCCTTGGTAACTGAGAAGCTTAACACAAATAAAGTAGGGGGTGAGGTAAAAAACCCACAAATAATAGTCATAGCCTCCCTTAAAGATCAACTAGAAAAAAGAGCGGTGGAGTTAAATGAATTAACGATTAAGCTAACGCAAACTAAAAGTGACGGTGAAAAGGCATTACTCAAAGCGACAGTCGGCATGCAGGGTCAATTAGATGAGCTACGCAGTGTTCTAACAACCAAAGTTGCAGAAATACAAAATCATGTGGAGAAGGAGGCAGGTTTAGAGGCGCAGATTACATCTTTGCTAGAACGGGTAAAGAATCTTGAGGCGGCACTTAAAGCAGCGGATGATCTTATTGGCAGGCAGCCTAATCCATTTATGAAAGATACTACGGCGCCTGAAGAGGAGGGAGAGGAACCAAAGCAAGAGTCTATTAACTTTAATGTAAGTGACACCACGCTCATTACCTTAGCAAATAATTTTGAGATCATGACGTCTTACATGAAGTGGGGGGTAGAGTATCTTAACTCTATGACCGCCTCACATAATGTGACGGACTATTCTGACAGAGAAAGTGGTGAGAATGCTCCGAATGAAAAAATAAACAGTTCTTCACTATTTGTGCCAATCACAATAACAACAAGCCATGACAAGTCCGCTACACAGAATGAGAATGCAGGCACTCTTGAGAAGCCGACAACGCAAACTGTCACAGATCTTTCCGTAGTGAACGCAAGCGAAGCTCCTGTAGACAATGCTTCTTTATCACTGGTAGTTGAAGCTCTCCACGAAGCTGGGTCACATGCTCCTGTTTTGTCTAATACTCAGGTAGCCGAAATAGTTCTGCCAAATAATACTCCTGAAGCACTTACTATGGATACCATTACTCTAAGAAGGACAGGGGATATTCTTATTGCACTGGGACATGGTACAGGCAGAGACTCTCTTATTCAGTCTCTCACTTCGCCAGCACTGATAGGTACCATAGATGTAAGTGGTCTTCCTCCGAAACTTAGAGCAGACTTAATGGTTGGTACAGTACAATAATAACTATGCTCTCTAAAGAAACTTTTGAAAAATATAGAACAATAAAAACTAAAGATATTTATTTGTCAGATGGTAATTTTACTGGAACAGTGGAGGTGAGAGGCCAGCTTTCCGCTTTTATTAAAGAGCTACTTACTTTTTTTATTCCCAATCATAATATTTCCATTCCTGAGAAAGAGCTTAAAATAATACTTGCTGAGTCAACGCTCGAATTACTCTTTACTACATGCTGTAAAATGTATCAAGAAGAATTAGAGCGGGCAAAGGATACAACCACAGAGGACATACTCGCAGAGCTTGGTTTACAAAATGCTGGGGAAGAAGAAAAGCTAGCCACGCTCGCTGATGTGAGAGATCTTCTTTATATGAACTATTTTAAGAGATTACTTGAAACAGAAGAAGAAACGAAAGTGATAGAAGCGCTTCGAAAGGCTTTTGCCATGGATCAAAAAGAGAGTCTTCTTAACAAAGACCACACCTATGACTTTTTTAGCATTGCTTTCAAAAACTTTGTTTTAAATAAAGAGCAAGGAAATCCGCTACTGGCAATTTTTAAAGAAGTGAAGGAAGAGACCATAACTTCACTTAAGGCTACTCATTAAGTCATTAAGGGATAGTAAAAGGTACCTGCTCTTAGTGTATACTATAGACCCATGAACAGTAGCGAGTTAAATGATAAACAAGAAGAAGCAGTGAATTATATAGAAGGACCGCTACTCATTCTCGCAGGTGCTGGTGCTGGCAAAACCAAGACTATCACAGAGCGAGTTGTCACTATTGTTAAAAAAGGTGTTGATCCGAGAAATATACTTGCCGTTACTTTCACCAACAAGGCTGCAAAAGAGATGCGTGAGCGCATACTTCATCGTCTCGAAGAAGAAAAACTCATCGAAGCGGAGAATCCTTACAGGCCTCTACCGACGATTAAGACGTTTCACTCTCTTGGTGTGATGATATTAAGAGAGCATGGTCATCTTATAGGGCTTCCACGTTTTCCAACTATACTTGACCAAAGTGACACGCTATCCCTCATAAAAGAATGTCTCTTCTCACTTAATCTTGATCCAAAAGTGCATGACCCATCAAAAATCCGTCATGTCATTTCAAAAGAGAAGGGCGACTTCACATCGCTACGCGAGTATGAGACAAAAGTTTCAAATGCGCAAATGGAAATTATTCTAAGTGTGTGGAGACTTTATGAAGCGAAGCTCAAGGAGCAGAAGGCTGTCGACTTCGACGACCTTCTCGTAAAAACTGTTTACCTTCTTGACCATTTTGAAGAGGTGAAGAATTACTATCAAAATCGTTTTCTCTACGTACATATAGATGAGTATCAAGATACTAATGGCGCGCAATATGCCCTGACAAAATTACTTGTAGGGAAGTGTCGAAATATTTGTGTCGTAGGTGATACCGATCAAAACATTTACTCATGGCGCGGAGCTAATCTCCGTAATATTCTTAACTTTGAAAAAGACTTCCCAGGCGCAAAAATAGTTTTTCTGGAAGAGAATTACCGCTCCACAAATATCATACTTTCTCTCGCGAATAGAGCTATACAAAAAAATAAAGTACGCACCGAAAAAAATTTATATACAAAGAAAGAGGGAGGTGACCTTATCACTATTGTTCCGGCATACGACGAATACAGCGAGGCAGACTATGTAGCAAAAAAGTCTCTCGAGTTTATAAGGGGGGGCGTACACCCAGAAAATATTGCGATACTTTATAGGGCGAACTTTCAGTCGCGCGTTTTTGAGGAGGCAATGATAAGGGAAGGGGTAACATATAATTTGCTCGGTACAAAATTCTTTGAAAGAAAAGAGGTGAAAGATGTAATCTCATACCTCCGGGCAGCTTATAACAGGGACTCACAATCCGACTTAAAGAGAGTTTTTGATGTGCCTAAAAAAGGAATAGGAAAAGGCACTGTGCTTAAAGTTTTCACTAAGGAAGTTTTGCCAAAAAGTGCTGAGCTTCGTATCGCTACCGTCTATCGTTTTTTGGATAACATCCTCGAAAAAGGAAGTGTTATGACTCTGAGCGCACTTCTTGCTTATGTCATCACCGAGTCTGGTATAGAAAAAGAGCTTTTAGAAGGCGGTAGTGAAGACAAGGAAAGACTGCTTAACATTTACGAACTTATTTCCTTAGCAGAAAAATATGAAGGGAGGAAAGCAGAAGAAACGCTTCCAGAATTTTTTGAAGAGTCTTCGCTTATGTCGGACCAAGATAATGATACGAAAGAAAAAAAGGGGGTGAGACTAATGACCATACATGCTTCAAAAGGGTTAGAGTTTGAAATTGTTTTTATTGTCGGACTTGAGCATGACCTCTTTCCTCATAAAAACTTTGGGGGCAAGAAAAAGAATGCGGAAGAAGAGGAAGAAGAGCGAAGACTTTTTTATGTCGCGGTAACAAGAGCAAAGAAGAGGCTCTTTCTCACTCACACAGAGCTTCGTACCATATTTGGACAAAAGCAAATCAATGTGCCAAGTGTTTTCCTCGAAGATATAGAAGAAACTGAGACTCTTTTTGAGGATCTTTATTACCGCGAGCGAGGTGAAAATACTATTCTTTACTTTGATTAAAGTAGTTTAACGGGAAAAAGGCATAATAGAAAAAGAGTCCCTTGATGGGACTCTTCCTAACAGCGGACTTCATTCTCACGGCCTCGCAGTATGTGCCAAGTAGGCGGCGACTACCGCGAGGGCAATGGCAAATATCTCTTGCTTGTTTGGCATATCCTTGTGCAGGATGAATCCGAACAATACGGCAAACACCGGAATACTCCCGATGACTGCGTAGATGAAAAACGGGTTTACCTTGAGTGCGAATCCTCGCGCCCAGAGATAATCCGCCGTGTAGCTCATGACCCCAAGCAAGAGGAGTAGTCCCCAACCCTTGGGCGAGAACTTCACGAGCTCCGTGTGCTGTCCGCTGGCGAATACCACAGCCCAGGCGATACTGGTTGAAACCGTCGTATAAACGGCAACGATCAATGCCACGGATGTAAACGCGGTGACCATGGGGTAGATGGACTGAAAGAGTCCGTACATGACGGCCCCCAATATCAGCCCTACGTGTCCGTTCATGGAAATTCCTTTCGAGTGAAAAATAAAGAACGAAAGATCAAAGTTATATTTTATCATAAATTAGCTTAAAGTCAATATCTGTGCTAAAGTAGGAGCAGATGAATTACAAACCTAAAAAAAGCTTGGGTCAAAATTTCTTAACCTCTCCTCCAGCGCGCGCCGCAATTGTTGAAGCAGGGCATTTAAGTGACAAAGATATTGTTCTTGAAATAGGGCCTGGAAAAGGATTTCTCACGGAAGGATTGCTCGCGACCGGCGCCACCGTTCAGGCAGTAGAAAAAGATAGCGAGCTCGTGCCCTTTTTATGCGAAAGATTTGCAAAAGAAATTTCTTCTCAAAAACTTTCTGTCACGGAAGGAGACGTGCTAACCTTAGAGCCACCTTACACTTCGTATAAACTTATTGCCAATATTCCGTACTATATTACCGGAGCAATACTCTCTCGCTTTCTCTCTCACGAGAGGAAGCCGACACTTATGGTTGTGCTCGTTCAAAAAGAGCTTGCCGAAAGAGTGACGACAAGAGACGGCAAAGAGTCTATTTTATCTCTCGCGGTGAAAGTGTATGGTACCCCTCGTATCGCACACCGTGTCTTAGCAGGGAGCTTTTTCCCGAAACCAAAAGTGGATAGCGCCGTGCTCGCCATAGACAATGTCAGTGGTTCAAATTTCCTGGACGAGAGTCATGAGCTCGCTTTTTTTACACTCATAAAGCTTGGCTTTTCTCACAAGAGAAAGATACTTATTTCAAATCTTAAAGAGTTATATGATGAGGATGCACTTCGAGTACTCTTTAAAGAACTCTCACTCTCCGAAAAAGAAAGGGCTGAGAATGTTACACTAGATAAATGGTTATATATCTCCTCGGCGCTTTCACGCTCATCGTAACAACTCTCACTCTAGCTTCTCTCTTTCACTTTTCTTATAAAAAGAAACATCCGTACGCCTTGTGGTTTCTTGGTGGATTTCTCTATAACTGTTTCACCGTATCTTTCTTTTATGTTTTCCTACCTGTGCCCTGGATAGAAAATATTACGCTTCAGTACGCAGGCATAACCCTGTTTATACTGCTCGGTGCCATTCTCGCGGGTGCTTCTTTTCTTATTATCCCTCTTCTTTTGCGGAAGACTTATCTTATACCTCTTGCTCTTGTTCCACTTTCTATTTCTTTTGCCTTTTTATTACAAGATATAGTACGCTCGACTTTTATATCACTACTTCTATATGGTAAGGGCGCCCCATCCGGTATACATTTTATCTTGGGGTCTATCGGCGAATCACTCGCATTTACACCACTCGTCATTTTTTCGTATTGGGGTAGTGTTTACTTTTTAACAGCCCTTCTTTCGCTCCTCATTTTCCTTGGCTTTACTTTGATCAAAAAAATCTTACCTCTTAGAGTCATCGCCGTGTACTTAGTCTTACTTGTTATTATTTTTTTCTCACTTCTTGTGAGAAGAGAGTCTACCCTTGCTTCCCTTACTCCCCATGATCCTCTTAAAATAGGGATAGTTACTACCGACTCGCCGAATCCAACTATAGAAAATCCTTTACCTGAATATAAAGCTCGCACCGAAAAAATAAACACTCTCCTTAGGGAAAAAATAACCTCACCGTTTGATATAGTAATACTGCCTGAGTCTACATCCTACCTTGATACTCGTGATGTTTTAAATATGGATGAACGCTTCCCGATAAAGAGCTTTCTCGACAGTACTACTATTCCCAAAAAAGAAGACTATCATGTAAGTACCATCTTTCGTGATGAAGAGGTCAATGTGACCGAAACGCGCAGAAAGGATGGTCTCATGGTCTTTAGCGAGTACAATCCCTATCTCTATGATTTACTATTATATTTTTTCAAGGACGGTACAGAGAGAACAAGAACTCTTACTCGTTCTACTTCTGACTATCACACCTTTACGGCAGGAGATCTCCGCTTTGGCGTCCTCATCTGTTCTGAGGGCACATCACTTATGCCACTGCATAACTTCGAAAAGAAAAACCCTGATTTTTATGTTTTACAGTCAAATCTCGCTATTATGCAGGGAAGATCATTTGGTTTCATGCATCTCTATGCTTATACTAGACTCCTAGCAACAACCTCAGGTAAGCCTGTTCTTGGTGTGAGCAACTCTGCTCCCAGTTATGGCTTCGACGGCAAGGGGCGTCCACTCTACAGCATAAATAAATCTTATTCTTTTTATGAAATAATACTGCCTTAGGTAACACTTCTCTCTGCGTGCCCCATCTGTGCACTTGTTCTCCTTGTAGAGTAAGGTAAACTACATAAATGAATCAGTCTCTCCAGAAAAGAATCGGCGTGTCACTTCTTATTCTTGCGTCCATCGCTGTACTTAGCATCGCCTCATTTGGGACAAAAAAAGAAAAAACAAATACACAGGGAGTACGAGGTGATGTCGCAGCACAAATACTTTCCCTAGAAAAAGACCTTCCGCCACGAGAAGACACTGACGGTGACGGAACACTCAATTGGCAGGAAATTATACGAGGAACAGACCCAAACAAAAAGGATGACAAACTTGTAGCAGGGGAAGTAAGCAGTAATGACCTTAAACGATTAAGTGATGAAAACAATATGACCGTAGCGCTCGCTAAGAATAATGCCACTCTTTCCGCTTATCTCAACACCTTAGAAAACAAGGGAGATGTTGACCAAAAAGGACTCGCAGAAGACAGTCTCATAGCAACAGCTGCCACCTTCTCTTTTAAAAGATATGAGGAGAAAGATCTTAATAATAAAATTGATGCAACACAAATAAAGAGAAAAGACTACGGGAATACTCTTGCAAAAATGACAGCTGAAAAAGTCGCTGTCTACTCTCAAATAAATGATCTTCTTGCTCTTAAGGATATTGTCAACGAAATTTCTAACCCACCATCTGTCTTCTTGCTCAAAGAAAAAGTAAAGACTCTTACTCTCTTTAGGGCTGAGCTACTCTCAATGCCAGTACCAAAAGATGCTGTTACCTATCATCTTACTTATGTCAACGCTCTTAGCACTTATGTAGAAGTACTTGAGGGTTTTTTAAATCAAAAAGGGGACCCGCTCAAGGCTGGTCTTTTCCTCAGGGGGTACAAAACTATACTTGAAAATCTTTTTATAACCTTCGACGACATTAAACTTTATTTCTCTCAAAACAATCTTACTTTCGGAGCGAAAGAGCCTGGCTATGTCTTTACTGTAGGACTCTTTAAAAAATAACGCTATGAAAAAACTTTCGACTTGCTTCGCCATACTCACTCTCTCACTACACCCATTTTCTCTTTTTGCTGCTGCAAGTGGCTCTGTTGTTCTCGACCCATCAAACCTTGCCCAAAATATTACTCAGGTAGCCAAGTCTGCCGCAAGCAATGCCTATCAAGCCATTAGCTCTGGCGCAGAATTAGCGATAAAAACAAAAGAGTTCAGCCTCGACATTGTTGCAACAAAAATTGCTCAAGACATGATAAATAGAGCAGCTGGCGATACAGTGAATTGGATAAACTCCGGCTTTCAGGGCGGGGGGCCAGGCTTTATTGTGAATCCTGAGGCTTATTTTAAAAATGTTGCCAATCAAGAGATACGTATACAGCTCGACTCTATCAATAAATCGACGATTGATCCTTTTAAAAATGCAGTGAGTGTCGCAATAGTAAAAAATGTAAGAGATGGCAGGTCATCCATTGCCGCACAAATGCAATACACTCTCACCGACACCATCAGGCAAGAAACCTGTTCGACAGCTAATCTTCAAAGCATTGCTGAGAGTCAGGTAAGCCAAGGATTGAGTGCGGGCACCTCAAATACAAATCTAAGTCAAAGCGAACAAATAGAAAAGAGAAAGGGCGAGCTCTATCAAGAGTTCTGTACTCCCGGATCAAAAACAAATGTCCAGTCTCAGCTTAAATTACAAACTTGTTACAAGTCCGGTGCTTGTGGTAGCTGGGGCTCACTCGCCTCTTCATTTAACCCAGTAAATACAGAATACGGCAGAATCGCTATGGCAAAAAGTAATCTTGCCATAAAGACAACAAAACAGGCAGAAACAGCAAAGGCTGAGGTAGGGGACGGCATTATTCCAGAAAAGGTTTGCCAAGTCAGACTACAAGTAGATGATAACGATAATCCTTATCCACCAGGAGAAGGGCCGTGCGTCGAATGGAATACAAAGACACCGGTGTCCTCTATAAAAAATGAGCTCTATAAGTCGCAAACGGGGGAATACTCTAAACTTAAAAATGCGGACGAACTCGGAGAGATTATTGGTAACGCCCTCCTCAATCAAGCAACTAAATCTCTCTATGGCGGACTCAATACTGCAATACAGAAAGCTGGTGTAGGATTACTTAATGTCACTTTTGACAATCTTCTAGCAAATAAATCAAAGAGTTTACCGAGCGACATCATAAAGAAAGATAACTCAGATGACACTTCGCTTCCACCCTTAGAGCAAGTAAACTTGGCGCGCGCAACGACCATCTGTACAAATATGCCGCCCTCAAAAAAAGACTCCCTAATAAGTCTCTGCGATCATCTTTCTTCTAACAGGGCGTCCCAAATAATAGACACTGAATTTAGAACAGCAATATTAAACTTTAGCTCTTCTGTTGCTAGACTAGATTCTTGCGCACGGGACGCAAAGGAGGTGAATCCTCCTTCTAGCAATATTTCTACTTGGGAGGACAATAATAACACGAGAAAAGACTCTCTTGCTGGATTTGATGTTGGAGGACTCAACAAGCGAACTTCAGTTTATCCTTCCTCACTGCTGACACTTTCAACGTACATCGTAAACATAGCAAGTAGTACTGATGATGGTAAGTTGAGTATTATTCTAAACAATTACGGTCAAAATATTGAGAATGAGGATAAGTTTATACGCTTCTCCCAAGAAAAAATATCAGGTGTTGATTTCTTTAGTTTCAAAAGTCAGGTAGGGAATGATCAAAACAGACTGACTGGTCAAGTAAATAGCTGTACATCTTATGTCAATCAATGTCGCACCTACGCCAGTGAGGACAAGGACTGCAATGGCAGACCAAATCGCGGTGGTGATGGGAATGAGGGTAACCATGGTGGAGGGGCTTAGAAAATTTCTACTCATTTCTTTTTCTCGTTATATACTGACTCCAAGTAGTCTTTTCTCATTTGAATTCTGCCACTATGATAAGTAGCGTAAGGCAACTCTATTTTGAGCAGTAATAGTGCATTAACTCTATGCACTCTTACACAAGAGAGGGCTTACTCCTTGTGTTATCATACTACTATGACTTCTTTCGTGAAAAAAGGACTATTTCTTTCATCTGTTTTTCTCCTTTCTTTTGGTAGCTTCTCTCTTTTTGCTCAAAGTGACCCGGAGAACATACCTTGTAAACAAGAAAATAGTGGATTCTGCGTCGTTGCTGGGAAAAAAGGAATATGCTCGAATTCTGTGTGTAAGTTATCCTCTGAATCTCAGACTACATCAGGCGCAACGTATCCCGCAGTAGGGGCACTCGCCTCAACTGTTTTTAATGGCTTCAAAAATACTTTAAATGGCTTTAAAGGTCCTTTAGAGGTGGCTGCCGCAACTACTACAAATCCAGATGCGGCAAAAGCAAATCAAAAGGCTCTCGAAGCTTTTAATACTAACTACGATAAACTCTCTGGTATTTTCACGCAAATGGAGTATGCCTACTCGAGTGAGATTTCTATGCAAGAGGCAAAGGGTGCTGAAGCAAAGGACGCGCACTTTCTGGCAGCAACCAAGGCTAATCAAAAATGGGCAGAATTATATAATAGAGACATAACTCCCATTCTTTCTTCCTCCATGTTCCCTCCCCAGACAAGGGACTCTTTGCGAAGTTTTTATTTAGTTATTCCTGGAAGAATGAACGAGTTTGTTAGGTCGGCAAAGGATATACAGAATGGAACGCCTATTAATGATGCAAGTGTGCAGCCGACGGACAATACGGCAGGCGACGCAGCAAGGAATCAAGTTGCGGCTGGAAATAAGACGCTTGATGAGGATGGTGCGGGGTGTAGTCCTTTTAGTTTTAATTTAGGTAAGTGCATGAACGCTATCTTTAGCTGGATAGCGAGAGTGGTATTCGTCAACATTGCTTTCTTTGTTTTTTATTTAAGTGGTGTCTTTCTTCACTTCTCTATACATTTCGGACTTGTTTCTATGAAGAGTCTCATCACCGAGGACGTTTACACATTATGGCTCTTTACAAGGAATCTTGCTCTCGCTGGATGTCTTTTTGCTACGCTGTACTTTGTTGGCATGTATTTGGTGGGACTTGGTCAAAAAATAGAGCGTCAGGCCGTCGCCGTGATACTGTTTGCTATCTTTTCTGGATTCTCTTTTACTTTATCCACGTATTTAATAGACGGATCAAACCTCATTACCACGTCGCTTTACAGTAGCATCGACCAAAAATGGGCTGAGCCCTCGCGTTTTGCTTTACCGGTGATTTCTGGAAAATTTAGCGAGCAATTAGGTTGGCAAGGATTTTCTTCTGCTATTGGCGCTGTTAACCCCGATAGTATTTTAGGGAAAATCTCTCAAGGAGGGAATCCTTTCTCTGGTGTAGCGCTCAACTTACTCGTTGCGGCCACACTACTCTATGACGCTTATGTGCTTTTTATGATGGGAATACTTTTTCTCATCAGAAATATTGGTCTTTTTGCTGCAGTTATATTTTCTCCACTTCTTCTCATTGATAAGACTATACCTAAACTTTCAGAGTGGGCGGACAAGTATAGAAGATTTTTCTTTGGACTACTCGCACTTGGTCCTGTTTTTATGTTTCTCATGTATATAGCTCTTAAGGTGACTGAGGTAATACTCACCGGTACGCGGAAACTCAGTGGACAAATATCCGGAGCTAATGAAGGTTTAATCCTTTTCCAAGTTTTTACAGTAACAGCTATTTTCTATTTTACCTATAAAACGTGTAAAACGTTGAGCGGAGCGCTCGGAGATGCGGCGCTCGGAGCAGTTTCAGGTCTCGCCAGTAAAGCAATGATAGCAACGCCGCTCGGTGCTGCAGGACGCGTCGCTGCCTTTGCTGGTCAAAATACAATTGGGAGGCTTGCAAGGCGCTCAGTGAGAGAAGGAGGCACCTTGTCAAATATGAAAGAAAAAGGAGGTTTTTTTGGAAGGACAGCATTTAGCGCTGCGAATTATGCGGGAAATACTGCCACCTATGACTTCAATAATACGAAAGCATTTGCGGGAGCAAAAGCAAACTTAGAAAAAAGGGCTGGCGTGAGTATCGCTGTGAGCAAAGGGTTAGGTTATGTGGATACCAGAGAAAAAATTAGAAAAGAAACAGTAGAGAAGCTGGGCGAAATGAGGACAGAAGAGGGTCGGCAAATAGTACTTGATAAAGGTGCTCGAAGATTTGATCGTGCTACATCGCTACTTCCTAGCACAAACCCCAACTCAGAAAGAGGGGGAAGATTGAACGACTTTAAAGCAGATCTTTCTCAAGGTACTACCAAAAAAGCAAAATCAACTATAAAAGACGAAGTTGGGGCAGTCAATTTAGATGATTTTACGAATAAAAGCGATGACTCACAGAAATCTCTCATAAAAAAACTTGGTGATATATACAAAAAATCTGAAGGTAGTAACGACGAGATCAAAAAGTATGCAAAAGAAACTTTTGAAAATAAGGTGCTTGTCATGCTTTCCGATGCGGTCAAATCGAGTAAGGATTCCACGCTCGATCCGCTTTCTCCTAATTTTGAAATTAACGCGAAGGCAGAATTTACAAAAATTGCAAGGTTATTTGATGATTCAGGCAAACTTCCAGCGGGTGTAACTGTTGCAAGTAATACTGAATTGCTTGAAAAATTCAAACTACAAATGGGAATGTACGCGACACAAAGGAAGAAAGAGCTTGGAAGATCTACTGAACAAAATGCTCCAGCAAACACAGCTCCAAGAAGTGTGGCAGTACCAACCAGTTCCGTCTTTCCTCAAACTGTTGGATCTATTCCAAACTGGGAGTCTTTATTAGGTGCAAGTGATTTATCGGGCGGACTTGGAGGGACAGCAATCCCTGCCACTACATCCGCAACTAACTCCCCCACAAAACCGTCCGGTGGTAGTGGACAAGCAGCAAGTAATACACAATCTGCTACGCAACCAGTAAGTACTGCAAACAGCACCCCATCGCCGAAACAACCAGAGCCCAATAAAGAGTCTGAAAAGGAGGAACAAACGGCATAATATTCACTATGGACAAAACTCTTATCTCTGAAGCCTTTGCAAAAGTTCCCCACTCTTTACAAACATACATAAAAAGTAAGGATTTTGAAAGAGACATATTACAACTCATAAATGACGCAGACATTCCGGTCACGGCATTCTTGCCACTTAAAAATTATACTCTTCTAGTGCTTCTTAATCTCTCTGGCGACGACTCTTTGAAGCACAGCCTTGAATTGTCGCTACAGCTTGACGCTTCAAAAATGTCTGCTATCTTAGATCACATTGACGAACTGACCTTACATGTACTCAGCCAATTAGTAGAGGCCTCTGTCCCCGAAACAATAAAAAATATAAAACTTCCGGCAGATGCTGCAAGCGGAGGAGACCTTCGCGTGAGTATGCTTAAGACGAAAGATACTGGGGCGAGCGTAGCACCAGCCAAGATAATTAATACTTCAAGAAATATTCTGATGGATCAATTGTCTCTCATCGGACAAATACCGAAAGATGAAGATGTACTCCTTCGTCTTTCTAAAATTAAGGATCAGTTAAGGCGCGGGCAAGATGCAAGAGAAAAGCTTGATAAAGAAATAAAAGAAAGAGTGCTAACGGAGAAGATAAAGAGTGCTGAACAAAGTAAAGCTCATGTCACTAGGAAAGTCTATGACGTAGACCCATATAGAGAACATGCAGGCGCAGGGGACAATGAACTATGATATAGTTATCTGTAATAACACCATGCAATTTAGAGTACCTCAATTCATTGACGTAGAAGATAAAATAATAGGATCGCTGACGCTGAAGCAATTTTTCTATATTCTTGGAGCTGCTGGAACCGCATTTCTTTTCTTCAAATTCATTCCAATAAAAATTGTTGCATTCCTCTTAGCGGCACCAGTGTCAGGATTTTTCCTCGCTCTTGCTTTTGTAAAAATTAATGAAAGACCTTTCATGGATTTTGCTGAGAGTTTCTTTTCCTACCTTTTAAGGGGTAAAGTTTATGTGTGGCAGCAACCGAAACAGAATATGGCAGATGAAGACTTGGCACCGCTCATACTTGAGACAACAAAAGACAGTGTCGTTGAAAAAGCAAACAGAAATAAGCTCCATGAAATAGCGTTCGGCCTTGATGTACAAAAAGATAACTCACAGGAAGAGTCGTCGAAATAGGGTATACTCCTTACTATGGCCATAGGAACACCTACTCAAGACTTCATACCTATAGAAAGTATTAGGGACGGTGTTATCGTCCTTAAAAATGGAGAGTACCGCAGTATTATCATGACAAGCTCGGTTAATCTCTCTCTTAAAAGTAGTGACGAGCAAACTGCTATTTACTTACAATTTCAAAATCTCTTAAATACTCTTGATTTTCAAATACAAATCTTCATTCAATCGCGGCGTCTTGATATTCGGCCATATCTTTCTATTTTGGAAAAAAGACAGGGTGAAGTAAAGGAAGATCTCCTTAAGGTACAAATTTCTGAATATATAGAATTTATAAAAAACTTTACTGACGAATCAAATATTATGACAAAACATTTCTTTGTGGTCGTCCCGTATCTTCCACTCGGTGGTGCCTCTTCTCCAAAAAATGCTCTCTTTGGTAGTAAAGGAGCAGGAGACATCACTGATTTTGAGAGATCAAGAACGCAATTAAGGGAGAGGGTCTCTGTTGTTGTCTCTGGACTTTCACGTTTTGGTATAAGGTCGACACTCCTTAACACGGAAGAAACGGTAGAACTTTTTTACAAAGAGTTCAATCCCGGGGAAAGTGACCACACTAATCTTTCCGCAATTAAATAATAAAGTAAAAAATATGGGACTATTTGATTTTTTAGGAGGTAAGAAAGAAGGGGAGGATAAGGGTGTGCCCCTTCTTCCTGATCAAATATATAAAGCGGCAGAGTTAAAGCTCAAAGATCTCCTTGCGCCATCAGCGCTTGGAGTACAGTCAAAGCTTTTAAATTTAGGCGATGTGGTTGTTCGATCTTATTTTATAGTTTCATACCCGGCCTACCTTTCTGATAGCTGGCTCAGCCCCATCATCAACCTCGATAAAGTTTTTGACGTGTCCATACACATAACTCCCCTTGAAACAGGCAAGATAATGAAAGATTTTCAAAGAAAGGTAGCTGAGGTGGAGAGTCAAATAATACAAAGAGAGCAGGAGGGTATGGTGCGTGATCCAAGTCTTGATGTTGCGTATGAGGATTTGGAAGGGCTACGTGACGAACTGATACAAGCTCAAGAAAAAATGTTTGATGTTGGACTTTATCTTAGCCTTTATGGCAAAGACGAAGAAGAGGTGAGAAAAGCTGAAAGTGAAGTGAAATCAATACTCGACAGTAAGCTTATTTATATGAAGCCAGCACTTTTCCAGCAAGAAGAAGGATTTAAGACTGTCATACCAACGCTAACTGATGAAATTAAAATTGTTCATAAGTTTAATACTTCTCCACTCTCTTCTTTCTTTCCCTTTGTTTCCTCAGACCTTTCTTCCAATAGTGGCATACTTTACGGCTTAAATAGACACAATGGAAGTCTGGTGCTTTTTGATCGATTTTCACTTGAAAATTATAATTCTATCATCTTTGCAAAGTCTGGTTCTGGCAAAAGTTATACCACCAAACTCGAAATACTCCGCTCGCTGATGTTTGATACAGAAGTTATTATTATTGATCCAGAAAGAGAGTATGAATATCTGGCTGAGTCAGTAGGGGGGAGATACTTTAATATAAGTTTGGTGAGTGAACATCATATAAACCCTTTTGAATTACCAAATCCGACAGAAGATGAATCTCCATCTGAAGTGCTACGCGCCAATATCGTCAACCTCGTGGGACTATTCCGCGTGATGCTTGGCGGGCTTACTCCTGAAGAAGACGCCCTCGTTGATAGGGCTATTGCTGAGACCTACGCCCTTAAAGATATTAACGGTGACACTGACTTTACTAATCTCGAACCACCTCTTTTGTCTGATTTCGAGACCGTACTCGCTGGTATGGAGGGGACAGAAAAGGTTTTAGCAAAGCTCTCAAAATATACCAAAGGCTCTTGGTCTGGATTTCTCAATCAAGCGTCCAATGTCGATATTGAAAAGAAGCTTGTCTGCTTTTCAATACGAGACATGGAAGACGAGCTCAAGCCGGTTGCCATGTACATGATAACTCACTATATTTGGAATGCTATTAGAAAAAATATTAGAAAAAGAATACTCGTTGTCGACGAAGCGTGGATCATGATGAAAAATGATGATACAGCCTCTTTCCTCTTTGGACTGGCAAAACGCGGAAGAAAATACTATCTTGGGCTTACGACAATAACGCAAGACGTGGGAGATTTTCTCCGCTCTCCTTATGGCCTTCCTATTATTACCAACTCTTCTATACAACTATTACTCAAGCAGTCGCCTTCTTCCATAGACCAAGTACAAAAAACTTTCAATTTAACTGATGAAGAAAAATTCATGTTACTTGAGTCAGGAGTGGGGGAGGGAATATTCTTTGCTGGACTCAAACACGTCGCAATAAAGGTTGTCGCGTCCTATACAGAAGACCAGATAATCACCAGCGACCCTTCACAAATACTAGCGATTAAGAAAATGAAAAAAGAAAATGCAAGCGCTTAATCAACAAAAACTCTTTATAAAAAAAATTTTTTTCTTTTCATTATTTTTAATTACTTTTCCTTATGCTTCAGCGCAAGTACGGCTCGATGGGCAAATTGATTTCACCCCAGCAAATCCGAAACCATACGAAACTATTAAGGTTACTCTAAAAAGTTATTCTTTTGATGTGAACTCTGCAAGTATTTCATGGTATGTTAACAAAGTCCTTGTAGAGAAGGGTGTGGGGGCAAAAAGCTTTTCTATTGATCTTGGGCCTGCAAATAAAACCTATTTTATTGGCGTAGATGTGGTGAGCGCGGAGGGTCAGTCCTTCCAGGACTCAATTGATATTACACCGCACTTTACACCATTACTCACAGAAGGTGCTGAGGGGTATGTTCCGCCGTTTTACGAAGGGCGCGCGCTGTATGGTGAAAGCGCAAAGGTGCGCGTGGTTGCTTTTCCTATACTTACCGAAGGAGGGGTGTCAATAGGAAAGAAAAAACTCGTTTATCGCTGGTCAGTCAATACTATTCCCTTTCCTGATGCTGGTGGATATGGAAAAAACGTTTTTATTGTTCGCCAAGATGAGCTCGAGGAGCAAAACAATGTTGATGTGACAGTAACTTCACTTTCAAAAAATAGCTCTCTTGTGGAGAGGGTATCACTTCGCCCCTATGATATTGAGCCGCTCTTTTACGAATACGATTCCCTTTACGGTGTTAACTTACATAAAGCACATGAAGGTATTCTTTCCATTTCGAGGCCAACAAAAATTTATTATGCCCCCTACAACTTTGCTTACAGTAAAAGCACCAGCTTTTTTAATTGGTCTTTAAATGGATTACCTATTACCGCGGATACAGATTTTTTAGTTAATCTCATTCCTAAAGAAAATAGTATAGGAGTAAGCACGCTTGGTATAACAGCACAGCATACGACAAAGTTGCTTCAGGCGCTTGATTCTAAGCTCAGTATCAGTTTTGATACAACAAAAAATGAATAAACCTACAGACATTTACTTAACAGAAGAGGTTGGGCAATTTGCTAAAAAGAATCCAAATTTTAACATAACAGATTTGCAAAATGAGGCTGTCTTTTTTATCATTGGCGTGCTTTTTGTTTTTGCGGCTTACACACTTGCTAAGGCAGGGCTCACCAAAATGTGGTCAGCAAGTATCGGCTCTCACGCAGAAAGTAATGAAAAAATTAAAGCTTTTGGAGTGTCACTCGTTGTTATAGTAGTAACAATGAGTTTACTTTCTTATCTTGGAGTTTTTTCTTCTGACTATTCTTTAAAGCCACTTTCATCGTCTCCCTCATCGCAACCGTCTCTCGGAACGGTTCCAACGCCGGCCCACGCTCCCACTGGTTTCAGTGATCAAAATCTCGTAGCCATGCTTGAAACGGAGGCAAAAAATAGAGAGTTTTTAGAAAGTTTTCAAGGTATACAAATAAACAAAAAGGCTTGTACTGCTATTGGTCAGACTAATTGTACCTCCGTCGGAGGTATGGGTGCAGGCACACTCGCCATGCTTGAGTCCTTAAAAAGAGTGTGTACTTGTAACTTTGTTATAACTGGCGGCACGGAGTGGTGGACACATTCCATAGCGACTCGTCACCGCCCGGGTCAATCAACAGCGGTTGATCTTTCATTTGGAAATAAAAACTCTGGCGTGAGTAAATTTATTTACGAGTCACCTCTCTTTAAAGGGTCTGATAAGGTGTGGCCCAGATGTTATACCGCTTTTATCTGGTCAGGATTTTACTTTTGTGATGAAAAAGATAACGGCTCTCAGCCGAGACATTGGCATATACAGCCACTCTAGTTTTTCTTTTGCTATACTCATAGTTATATGAAGAAATTCTTTTATTTCCTTGTTATTCTTCTCGTACTCTCACTTCTCTTTTTTCTCTACTGGTATTTCTCATTTCGAGGTGTTGTGCCAAAAATTCCGTTTCTTCCGGATAACCCTTTTGGGCTTTTCACAAATGACGTGCAGGGTGGTGGAGGTAATAATGTTAAGGGTGGTAGTGGTGGTAGAAATGATGATGGAGACAACAACGGAACAAGCACTATCTCCTACAATGATGAAAAGCTTTTTGAGCTTGTTTCAAAAGAACCAACCGCTGGTTACTCTTTTTCAGACTTCGTAACCGTTACGTATGGATCCTCTACCGAATCAGGTAAAAAAACTTTTGCTACAACTACTGCCATTTTATATGTCGACAGAGGAACTGGTCACATTTATAAAAAGTTTATTTTTAGGGGAGGGAAGCCTCAAAAGCTTACCAATACAACTGTTCCTGGAGTATACGACGCTTACTTCTTTGCAAATAATACAAAAGTTCTTATGCGTTATCTCCGTGAATCCGACAACACAGTTATTTCTTTATACGCTACGCTTCCACCGCTCTCAAGCTCGCTCACACTACCATTACGAGAAACAGTACGTCTTCCAGAAAATATGGTGAGTGTTGCTGTCTCTCCGAGAACAAGTGATATATATTATCTCGTCAAAACGTCTTCTGGTAGTACCCTTTACCGTATTGGGCCAAAAGGGGATGAGAAGGTTCGCGATTATGATCTCTCTGAACTATTTCTCACTTTTAACAAAGACGAGCTC
The DNA here is from genome assembly GCA_043751115.1 of bacterium. Lineage (GTDB taxonomy): Bacteria > Patescibacteriota > Minisyncoccia > Phycocordibacterales > UBA5272 > UBA11704. The sequence goes on from JAYVAE010000040.1 coordinate 30,968, forward strand.
ATCATTTCGCAAAAGCCTTCCGCTTTTGAAAAAACATATTTCTTTAGCGAAAATGAGCTCAGTCTTTATGGGGGAAGAACGGGTCAAAGGGCACTCTTCTCTCAGGTAAATAAAGGTGTTTTCCTTTATTCAGTGTGGACTGAGTCTGGACTTCAACTTCTCTCGAGTAATCTTTCAGGTCAAAAACCTCATGCTTATGATACTCAAACACTGTCCGATAAATGTGTTTCTTCTCTTGTCGGTAGTTATTTCTTTTGTTTTGTTCCTAATATTTTACCACTCATTCCTTTTGGGCTTCCTGACGATTGGTATAAGGGGAGAGTCTCTTTCAATGACTCTCTCATTGTTCTGGACACCGTAAAGTATGAGGAAGGGGTGCTCTCAAGACTAGAAACTGACATTGGTAGTGAATTCGATACCTTTAAACCACTCATGAGTAGTCGTGACACTTATCTCGCTTTTTCAAATAAAATAAATAATGAGCTTTGGGTTGCCCAGCTACAAAAAATAATAGCAAGATAATATATGGACCCAACATATTTAATAAATCAAGACAGTCCTCAAGTTTTCGGTATTAGTGGTACAGCAAAATTATCAGAGCTGGCGAACACTGGTTGGACATTTGGTGTTTCTCTTCTTTTCTTAGCTCTTTTTGTTGCTCTCGTGTGGTCATCTATAGGCATGATACACGCCTCATCAACGGGAAACTTTCATAGTCATTCAAATTATAAGGAGCTTCTCAGAAAAGTTGTTTACTCAATAATTGCAGTTCTCTTTGTTTCAGTTTTCATATTTTTTGTCATGAAGGGGTTTGAATTTCTTGATTTCGATAATAAATCAACTCAAAATACTGGTGCAACGGTCTTAACTCCATCAACTACACCAAACCCAAGTGTGGGGAAAGGAAGACATGGAACAGCAACTCCTACCTGCATCCATCCACAGCTGTATAAAGATACTCTTAGAGAAATGGGTGACGGCTTATGTGGTGGAACATTTTGTAAAGGTTTGTGTAATTTTAAGGCTGATATAAAACAAATCGCAGTAAGTGAAGCGCGCTCCGCTGGTGTTGATCCAAGCATTATCTTAGCTCTCATTTGCCGTGAGTCATCTGGCAATCCTGAGGCAAAAGGAGTTCACGCTAACAATGGTAATCCTGACTGCGGATTAATGCAAATAAATAGTCAAAGCTGTACAGCAGATATAATGGACCCGACAAACAACGTTCGGGCTGGTATACAGCTTTATAAGGCAAAACTTGCATCGGTATCTTCATACTCCTATGCAGGGACTAATAAGCCAACACTCGCATTCGCAGCATACAATTGTTGCGCAAATGGTGATAATCCTAACAGTAAGAGTGCGGATTGTAATCTTGGTACTGGATGGTCTATGGACTTACCTAAATGGGCTTGCCCAATAAACCCTGGAACAGGATCCTTTAATATGTGTGCGGTTAAAAACTATACCTGTGACGTGACTGCCTGTGCCAGAGAATATGCCAAAGGTCTATAGATTTATAAACTGGAGTTAAAAAGTCTTACTTGGTGACTCTACAAAACTATTTCAATTTTATAATGTGCTTACTCACAAGCACCGCCTGAAACGCGCCGAGTAAATTACTGGTTATCCAGTAAACACCGATTGCCGCAGGGAAAAATGCTGCCGTTGCCCCAGTAATGACCGGAAAAACATAGAGCATTTGCTTTTTGAGCATGTCATTAAACTGTCCCGAAAACGACCCTAAATCTTCTTTAGCAACAATCATTTTTGCCGTCTGTATTTTAGCGAGTAAGAAATAACTAAGCCCCGTAAGAATACCAATGGTTATATATTTTTTACTGACATCAAAAAACCCGAGTGCTAAATTGCTAACTCTTTCTGGATAAACAATAAAGGAGTAGAGATGTTCTGGGTTATTGTTAATTCCTTTTGAGAAGATGAGATAGAGTGCAATGAAAATAGGGATTTGAAGTATGATACCAAATATACTAGAGAAGGGTTTGATGTTTTCTCTTTTATATACTTCCATCGTTTTTAGAGCAAGCTCCTTCTGATCCTTGTGCTTCTCCTTAAGTCCCTTAACTTCTTTCTCAACCTTCTTCATTTTATGCTGCGTCACCATTGATGATTTATAGAGTGGATACAGTAAAATTTTAACAAGTACAGTGAGGAGCATAATAGAAACCCCAATATCACCATGAGGGGTGACGTGTAAAAATAACACGAGTATGTTGTAAAGTGGCTCGTAGAAAAAAGTATCAAACATATTTTTGTTTTATAAATTACTAAGTATTTCTTTTCTAATTTCTTCTAGCTTTCCCACTAAGATATTTTTTTTAGGATAAATAAGCGCTCCATGCAGTTTTTTGTCGCTTTTAGTATCACTATTTTTACTACTTTTATCATTTTTCCGTTCTAAAATCTCATCTTGTAGTATACCGTATACTAACCTCTTTACTTTACTCCGATCCACCGCTCTTTTAAAGGTTTTAGCACTGATTATGCAAGAAAACTTTTCTTTATAATTTTCTAACCTTTTAATATCAAGGTATACGCCCCTTACTAAAGAAAAATGCCTCACATCTTTGAACTCTTTTGAAGTGAAGCGATTTTCTTTTGCGAGCATGTTATTTAAACTGATAATTTCTTTCTTCCGGAAGACCTTCTTCTTTGTATAATGTTTCTTCCAGACTTTGTCGCCATTCTCACAAGGAAACCGTGAGTTGTACCTCTCTTTTTTCTTTTTGGTTTATATGTTACGGACATGACACAATTCTACATATTTTTGAAGAAAAAGCAACTTTACTCTCTACCTTCTTCTCTATATACTAGCGCTATGGATTATCAACAGCTATGGAATAGTGTTTTGTCTCAAATAGAGATTGAGTTGTCACGAGTTAACTATAATACCTGGTTCAAGAACACTCGCATCGTCGACTACAAGGATGGGGAACTTTACATAGGTGTGCCGAATGAATTTGTTAAAGATTGGCTCTTTCAAAAATATCATAAATTCATTTTACGTATTTTAAGGACTGTACATGAAGGTGTTCGCTCTGTTTCCTTTGTTGTTGTGAAGCATGATCAGGTAAAAAAGAATGGTGTTGTGAGTACTCCGCATCAAACATTACCACTTTCAGATCTTTATATCAATAAAGATGATGGACTTAATCCGAGATATACCTTTGAGAGTTTCATTATTGGACCATTTAATGATGTTGCTTTTGCAACCAGCCAGGCTGTTATAAATAATCTGGGAGTACTTTACAATCCCTTTTTCATACATGGAAACACTGGTCTAGGAAAAACACATCTTATGCAGTCTATTGGTAATGCTGTTAAAAAGAAATATCCGGATAGAAAAGTTTTTTATACATCTCTTGAAAGATTCTATATGGAGATGGTAAACGCTATTAGTTTAAATAAAATAAATGCTTTTAAAGAAAAGTATAGAAAATACGACGTTTTTATTATGGATGATATACAGTTTATTAATGGTAAAGAAAAAACTCAAGATGAACTTTTCCATCTTTTTAACGCTCTCTATGAAAATAACAAGCAAATTGTTTTCTCTTCCGACAAGCATCCAAACTTTATTGTTGGACTCGAAGACAGACTACGTTCACGTTTTAATCATGGAATGATAGTAGACGTCACTGTTCCTAGTCTGGAGTCAAGGCTCGCAATTATTAAAGTAAAGGCGAGGGGTTATGAAGATAAAATAGGAGGGGATGTTCTTCAATATATAGCAGAGACAATACAAGGAAATATCAGAGAACTCGAAGGTATTGTTATCAGCCTTGTAGGGCAAGTGAGTGCTCGCCAAACTGTCATCACAATAAATGATGTAAAACTTTTGTTAAAAAATAATGTTAGGACTAAAAAATCTATTTCTATACCGGATGTAGTCAAACTGGTTGCTGACTATTATCAAATTGCTGATTCTTTTATTTATAAAAAAACAAGAAGAAAAGATATAGTAAAGCCCAGGCAAATTATTATGTATATCCTTAGAGAGGATTTTGACATTTCTTATCCAATGATAGGGGATAAATTAGGGGGTAGGGATCACACGACAGTTATTCATTCCTATGAAAAAATAAAGAGGGAATTAAAAGAGGATCCACACCTTTCCAAGGAGATAGATGATGTTAGAGCTCTTCTTCTTTAGGGAGAAGTTTTTCTTAAAATAAACATTTCTTTGTAACCTCTAATTCTCTTCTGTCTTCTTCTCTTTCTATCCCATTTAGGGCTAAAGGCAATTCCTAGGTGCTGAAAGTGCTAACATACATATATAGTACAAGCTGAATTAGCATATTTTTCATATGAATTTAAAAAAACAGCCGAAAGTGTATTAAGTGCAATGCTCGTGGAGTTAAAAAGGATGGCAAGCAGAGTGGTAGACAAAGATATGAATGTCCACATTGTGGGCATAGTTTTCAATATAAAAAGAGGGAAACCATTTTAAAAAAAGAACTGTGGAATGAATATACTCACGGCAAACAGACTTTGCCTGAGCTGGGAGAAAAATATGGGCACACTTCTTGGTGGGTACGGAACAAATTAGATGAACAAGAAGTGTCTATGCCAAAAGACCTCATTCCACAAGCTACTGTGATTGTGCCAGATACAACCTTTTGGGGTTGTTCGTACGGTGTATGTGTCTTTCGATCCTGGAATCTCAAGAGAAATATCTGGTGGAATGAAGTACCTGGCGAGAAAGTCGCTCACTACTACTATGGACGCAAGATACTGGAAGAACGAGGCTGGGTCTTCCTGGCAGCTGTAGTGGACGGAAGAAGAGGTCTGACAACAGTTTTTAAAGACATACCAGTACAAATATGTCACTTCCACCAGATGAAAAATGTCACCAAGTATTTGACCAGAAGACCAGAGACTGAAGCAGGGAAAGAATTACGAGCAATCATGCTTTCGCTTACTCGGAGCAACGAAAAAGAATTCACAAAACTTTTAAACGATTGGCACAGACAGTGGGAAGATTTCATTAATGAAAAAACAAGGGTTTTGGGTACAAAACACTGGTACTACACCCACAAGAAAGTTCGTAGTGCTTACAAAAGCTTAGAGACCAACTTACCCTTTCTGTTCACCTATCAAAAGTATCCGAAGCTGAATATTCCCAACACCACCAATACCATTGATGGATACTTTGCTTCGGTCAAAAAGAAAGTGGCCGCTCACCACGGATTGCGCAGAGACCGAAGATACAAAGTGATTTCAGAATTACTTAACAAGAGTTAAATTCTAGCACCTAGGAATTGCCTTTACTCCCCCATCCATTTACAATTTTGCTTATCACTCTACTTATAATCTATTTACTATTCTGTGTATTAACCTGTGTATAGCTTACTCATAACTAAGGAGTAAACCCCTCCTTATTTGTGGAGAAGTCAAGTTATTTTATTGCTTATTGTTTTTTATTTTTTATTGTTCACTACCTCACTGTATTAATTATTCACTTAAGAAATATATCTTTACTTAGAAAGTTATATGGGACATGATTTTTCTAGCTTTTCCCCCTAATCAACAGACCTATACTTATTATCATTGTATCTATATACTATAACTATGAAATTCGAATGCTTTGTAACAACACTACATGCAGCACTAACACAAGTAAGTAGAGCGCGATCAAAAAGCTCACTTAATCCACTCCTTCAATGTATCTATTTAGAAATTGATGAGTTTCACCTCATTGTACGTGCCACAAATTTAGAGATAGTTTGTGAAAAAACTATTTCAGTTAAGGGTAAGAAGAATGGATCATGTCTCATAAGTGCAGAAACATTAATGAAAGTTATTTCTTTGCTTAATAATAAAGTAAACTCACTACTTTCATTTGAAATAATTGAAAACATTCTCATTATTACTAATGATAAAGATGTATTAAAAATAAATCTTTTCAATGAAAATGATTTTCCAAAGTTACCCCCAAGAGGGGGACTTATTAGTACTATAGAGAGAAATAAAATAACATCACTTATAAGAGATGTCTCATTCAGTGCGGCGACCACCGATATTAAGCCAGATATTGCCTCTGTATTCATTTATCTTAAAGAAGAGATACTTTATGCCGTAGCGACAGATTCCTATAGACTAGCGGAGTCTAAAATTGCTTTTGAAGGAGATGATTTTTCTTTTCTACTTCCACAAAAATATGTAAATGATATAGTGTCTATTCTTGATCAAGAAAACGATTTTATTGAAATATATGTAACAGAAAATTTACTAACCTTTTCAACAGAAACTCTCACACTCTCTATTACCCCTATACTTGGGCAATTTCCAGACTACAAACAACTTTTTCCAAAAGAATTTACCACCAAAGTTACTTTAAACAAAGATGAGTTACAAAAAACACTCACCCTTAGTTCATTTTTTACTGAAACCTATAATACTACAAATATAGCTATTGTAGAAGAAATTCTTGTTGTAAGTAGTAAAAACGATCATATAGGCTCTATGAGTAAAACACTCACAATAAAAAAAGAAGGAGATGATATGGAGGCTTCTTATAATAACAAATACTTTTTAGAGGCATTCTCTCATCTTGAGGGTGATGAAATATCTCTATCTTTTACAACAAAAAATAGACCACTTTTTATAACAACCAACAGAAGTAATTCATATACCTATTTATTGATGCCTGTTAATAAATAATGATATGGATAGTACTATATTTGGGAAATATAAAAGTCTCATAGAAGAAAGAGTAAAAGAAAAAAAAGAAATCATTACTTTTATTTACGAGAAAACGAACATCCTTTTCAAGGAGCAAGAAATAGCAGTAAATAAAAAAACAAGAATTATTAACATTAATACCTCATCAAATAAAAGAATGTTATTTGTTTTAAAAAAAGGGGAAGAGTCTCTCAAAGAGAAACTGTATAAAACCGTCTTTGGTTAAAGAAAAGTAAATCAGGTAAGAGAAAGTAAAAGGAAAATAATATTATTACGGAACAATTGTTGTAGGTATTTCTACGCTAGTAGTAGAAGCTTGGTCTAAAGGAAGAGGTGGTGTGGTACTACTGACACCACAGAGACTTTTTTCTAGAACATAAGAGCGAATTGGGGTACTCCAAAGCGTATATTGAGATTCATTTTCCTTTATGACTGGTGGCTCGCCATTTTCAGGGTCATCTTTATTAATGAAAGCTAAAATAGTATCAGGGTCTCCATTATTACAGTAATCTCCCCGTAGTATTGCGAGCTTGCTATTGTTTGGTATAGGTTCTTTAAAGTAAGAGCTTTCCCTACCGGAAAGAGCTGTTTCAATAGCTTTTCTCCATATAGGAGCAAGGAGTGCTCCCGAGACCTTCTTCTCTACCGGAGTATTATCATTGTTTCCCGCCCACATACCGAGAACAAGGTTAGGGGTATAACCCATAACCCATAAGTCTTTGAAATCATTCGTTGTTCCTGTTTTCACAGCCACAGAACGATCTTTAAAATAAAGTGTAGAAACTGGTCCATAAGCAGGAGTCCTGGCTATATTGTCGGACAAAATACTCGAAATAAGAGACGCGGTGTTTTCAGAAAGAACTGTTTCTTGATAAAGAGCATCTTTATCATTAATATCACCATATAAACTTTTAACAGACAAAATAGATCTAGGTTTCGTATAAATACCTTCATTAGCAAAAACACCATAAGCAGAAGCAAGTTCAAGTAAGGATACTTCTCCACCACCGAGTACAAGTGACAGCCCGTACCTAGAAGGGTCATTTATTGTTGAAAGACCCATTTTATTTGCAAGCGTAATTACTGTCTTCATACCAGTTAAATACATAAGTTTAACAGACGGTACGTTAAGAGACTGTGCGAGAGAGCTTCTAATACTAATAGGTCCTCGAAAAGCGTTGTCATAATTATCTGGATGATAACAAACTTTACTTGCCTTTTTATTTGGATTAAGTGGTGTGCCTAAAGGATCACATAAAGTACTAAATTCAGTCTTTACATCAAAGAGTACCATTTCTGGTGTGTATCCTTTTTCAAATGCCGCCGCGTAAACTATTGGCTTAAAAGAAGACCCCGGCTGCCTATTTGCAAGAGTTATATTGAATTGACCATCGATAGTTTCATCAAAAAAATCTCGAGATCCAATCATAGCAAGTATTTCGCCTGACTGAGGGTCAAGGGCAATGAGCCCAGCATTTGTCGCTCCATTTTTAAGAAGACTATTAAAAGCCTCCTCCTTAACAAGCGTTTCTAATTTCTTTTGTAGATCGTAATCGAGTGTTGTAACCACCCTTAGTCCATCATTTAAAACAACATCTTTGCCATATTTTTGTTCTAAATATTCTCTCACATAAAATACAAAGTGAAGCCCCACCATATCATTACCACGAAGTGGCTTAAAAGTAACATTCTCAGTAATAGAAGAATCTCTTTCAATTTTTGAAATAAGACCATTTATGTACATTCGTTCTAGAACTAAATTTTTTCTTTTTTCAAGCTCCGCCCGGCGCAGTCCATAAGGGGAATAGTAGGTAGGAGACTGCGGGAGTGCAGCTAAGTATGCTGCCTCCGTTAAAGTAACATCAAGCGCACTTTTTCCAAAATAGGCTTCAGACGCCTCCTGAACCCCATAAATAGTTCCACCATAAGGATTTTCATTAAGATATATTTCTAAAATACCATCTTTTGAAATAGTTTTATCGAGCTTAATAGCAAGCACTATTTCTTTGAGTTTTCTTGAGATACTTTTTTCTCTCGTGAGCACGGCGTTCTTCACCACCTGTTGAGTTATAGTCGAACCTCCTTGTTTGTAAGAACCAGTGCTTGCATTAATGTAAACAGCGCGGAGGAAAGAAAGTGGACGAAACCCATTATGAGAATAAAATTCAGCGTCTTCAATTGCTACGGTTGCATTTTTTATATAAGGGCTTATTTTATCAAAATCAACATGAGACCTCCTGACATTTTGATACAGATCATAAAGAACTATTTTACCAGTTCTATCATATATTTTTGTGGAGTTGGAAATTTCTCTATTTTCAAAAGATGAAAAATCCGGCATATCGAGCGTTGAAATCCAAATAAAAAACGAGGCAATAAGCAGTAGTCCCAGAGAAAAACCAATAAGAAAAAGATGTTTGAAAATAGTGAAAAGGAAACCCCTTCTTTTTTTATGTTTTCTTTCGTGTGTATTTGGTAAAGTATGCTCACTCATTACTACATACTATCATAATGGTAACTAAAAATAAGACATGGTAGTATTAAATATATGGACAAGATAATAATAGACGAAGAAAAAATCGACGAACTTTTAAAGAGGGCCGTCGAAGACACTATAGTAAAAGAGGACTTAAAGGCAGCACTTATGTCAGGAAAGCAACTTCGTATCAAGTTTGGTATTGACCCAACCGGACCTAAAATCCATTTAGGAAGAGCTATACCACTTCGAAAATTAAGGGAGTTTCAAAAGCTCGGACATCAGGCGGTACTTATTGTCGGAAATTTTACCGCTCAAATTGGAGATGCATCGGACAAAGAAGAAAAAAGACCAATGCTGACAAGGGCGGAAATAGATGATAATTTAAGCGACTACAAAAGCCAAATAGCAAAAATCCTTGATATTTCAAAAACAGAATTCGTTTACAATAATGATTGGCTTTCAAAACTTACTTTAACTGACATTATTAATCTCTCAGAATGTTTCACCGTTCAACAAATGCTCGCCAGAAGAAATTTTAAAGATAGATATGAGGCTGGCAAAGAAATATCTCTTCGAGAATTCCTTTACCCTATTATGCAAGGATATGATTCTGTTGCAATTAAAGCTGATGTTGAAATCGGAGGCTTCGATCAACTTTTTAATGTTAAGGCGGGCAGAGAGATCCAAGCGCACTATGATATGGCAAAGCAAAATATACTTACCATGACCATGCTTGAAGGAACCGACGGTAGAAAAATGTCAACGTCATGGGGTAATTGTATTACTATTGTAGATGATGCAAAAACTATGTTTGGAAAAGTGATGTCACTTCGTGACGATCTTATTATAAAGTACTTTACCCTTTGTACTGATCTTACTGATGAAGAGATTAAGGAAAAAGAAAAAAGAATGATGGACGGAGAAAATCCGAGAGATATAAAGATGGAGCTCGGTGTAGCTCTTGTCACTCTCTATCATAATGATAAAGAGGCCACCCTTGCTAGACAATCATTTATTGATACATTTCAAAATGGTGAAATACCAGAAGACATTATAGTACTCGAAGCAGAAAAAGGGGAAGAGCTCGGCAGTGTTCTCGTTCATGCAAAACTAGTAGAGTCAAAAGCAGAATTTAAACGCCTCATAGAGCAGGGCGCGGTGAGTAAGGAAGATGGTACAAAAATAGAAGACTACAAAACAGAAGCCCTACCTGATATATATAGAATCGGTAAAAAACGATTTGCAAAGATTATCAATAAAGAGTAGTTATTGTTTTCATATATGTAACCCCAATAGAATTTTACAAACTCTCTTGAGAACACTTGAAGTAACTTGCTCAAGTTTCTAGCTAATAGTTTATGGTAAATAACTAATAGCTATACCTATAAAAATATAATACGGACCCAGTATGTATAAACTCATAAACTTTCTCTTTGACTGACTCACGGACCGTGGCAAGCTGGGGCAGATACATACTCCCTCTATTTGTTGTTTTGCACCCTTGAGAATATAGTAGTGAATACACTCCTTATTCTTGTGGGAAGTGTGAGGCAATTTTATAACAAGAAAATATACTGGTCAATCAAGGAGAAAGTTTGAAAAAGAAAACACTTTTGGAATTATTAATATGGTAGATAACCCCCTAGGCACAACTTACTTGTAAAAATCTTACCAATACCCTTCATCTTCCTGAAAAGCAAGATCAACAGCATTTTCTTCCTCACCAACCTCTTCAAGTATAAATAATTCCTCCTCAATAAGTGGCTCTTCCGTGATAAATACCGCCTCAAGGACGTCTACATTTATTTCCCCAATGATAATTTTTTCTATTTTTTCTGACATGCTTATGATATCGGCAAAGATATCAAAATTTAAAACTTATTGCAAGTTTTTTATATCACTGGTAAAGGCATGAGTAATACCAACAGCAATAGCATCTAATTCATCATCAAGCTTTTTGTCAGTTGGAACAACAATAAGTCTCCTCACCATGAAAGAAATCGATGCTTTATCGGCATTTCCATAGCCGGTAACGGCGATCTTTATTTGTGATGGAGTGTATTCCTTTGGTTTTAAAGCAAGTTCTTCTAAGGTTACCCTTATGACGCCACAGCTTTCAGCAACAAGGAGTGCGGTCTTGGTATTTTTTGTAAAAAAAAGCTTTTCAAGGGCACTTTCATTTGGCTTGTACTCTTGGATAAGAAGTGTGAGCTCTTTTTTTAAAGAAAGGAGACGTTCAGCAAAGGGTAAAGTTTTTGCTGTTGTTAAGCAGGTAGAGTGAAGGAGAGAAAGTGATCCATCATTTTCCTTTTCTATAAAAGCAATACCACAGCGGTCATAACCAGGATCAATAGAAAGTATTCTACGCATTATTTATGCTTTAGCATCATCCTTAAAAAGAAGTAGTCCTTTTTCTGTCGCTTTTCTACCACGAGGAGTTCTTTCTATTAAACCTATTTGCATGAGGTATGGCTCAATAACATCTTCGACCGTTGCCTCCTCTTCACCTATTGCGGCTGCGATGGTGGAGAGCCCTACGGGGCCACCACCGAACGTTTTAACAAGCGAGTCCATAACCATTTTTTCTGGTATTCCGAGACCAAGATCGTCAATTTCAAGAAGGGAGAGAGCCCTCCCCACAACATCTTTATCGATAATTGCCTTATGAACTTGTGCGAAGTCTCGCGCACGCTTTAAATAATAATTAGCAATACGCGGTGTAAATCTTGCTCGCTTAGCGATTTCAAAAGATGCTTCAGCGGTTATTTCAGCTTTTAAAAGAAGTGAGCTTCGCATTACAATTTCAGAAATTTCACTTTCTGAATAATATTGTAGTCTATAAACTCCGCCGGAAAACCTGGAGCGAAGGGGGGAAGAGAGAAGGGAGATGCGAGTGGTTGCACCAATTAAAGTAAAAGGAGGGAGGTCGAGCTGTATAGTTCTTGCAGAAGGGCCTTTACCAATAACAATATCGAGTTTACCTGACTCCATGGCAGGATAAAGCACTTCTTCTATCATTTTGTTCAGTCTATGTATTTCGTCGATAAAGAGCACGTCTCCAGGAGTGAGATTAGTTAATATTCCCGCGAGATCTCCAACTTTCATTATGGTTGGACCAGAAGATATGCGAAGGTTCGCGCCAAGCTCCTTTGAGACGAGATGAGCAAGAGTTGTCTTACCAAGCCCTGGCGGGCCATAGAAAAGTACATGTTCAGGAGAAGTTCCGCGCTCTTTAGCGGCGCGGAGTAGTATATGCAAATTGTTTTTGATCATTTCTTGACCAACATACTCATCAAAAGAAAGAGGTCGTAGTGCTTGGTCTAGTCTGCGAGCATCTTCTTCTGTTTTATTTTCGTTATCATTTTTTATAGCCATATAGTAAGGTGTAGGAGAAAATAAGAGGGTGGTTGACAAAAGTTTTTGTATATGCTATAATGTTTATCTAGGTTTACTCGTTCGTTTTAACTATAGTTTTAAAAACTAAGAGAAAAAATCTAGAGAAAATTCAGAAAAATTGTTTCTTTGTAAAATCTATACGTCTCTAAGCAATCAGGAGCTCGTCTCCCATCTTCTATTTGAAAGGACGGTCTGGTAGCCTTTGCTTGCAAAGGAACTCTGTACCCATCCTTATTAAGGAAGTTTCTTCACCAAGGGGTTGTTTAGAGGCGCATACATTTTACTCTTTTTGGGCCATAAAAAGAGCAATCTTTTTCGTTAAGTATTCCCATTTTTTGTCATCGTACTTCTGTGTACGTTTCCTCAAAATGAAATGCCTTGCCTCAAATCTCATCTTATATCCCTCAGGCACATGAGTCACCCCTCCAAAACACCGCTCTTAAATCAAAAGTGTTTGATTTAAGAAATTTACCACCATTTGCATTTTTAGTATTCATATACTTGGATGAGATTCGAGGACGAGACACCATTCGAGCGTCTTGGACGTAGACTCTCCTTTTTAAGGAGGTGAGCTTACTAGCACAGTGACAAAAAATAAATAATTCTTGAATCACCAGACGATGAATGAGTACATGAATGTCTTGGACGCTGTCTTGGACAAAAACAATATCGCTAAATCTCCTCGAATGCAATCAAAATTTATTAAATCTGAATGAGATTTGAGAAAAAATTCCTCTTTATGAAGAGATGTACTTAGTTGTACATTGATAAAGAAATGAGAGAGTTTTACAAAAAAGCTCGTCAGATTTAAGAACTCTTCTATTCGTCGCCGTAAACGTCGACAGACCGAGTTAACTCCTCAAGAGATGTAATCCCTTGAAGCACTTTCAGTATACCATCTTCTTTAAGTGTGGGTATTCCTTGTTTATCAGCCTCTTTTCGTATTTCTCTCTCGCTGGGATTACTCGCAATGAGCTTTTCTATGTCGGCACTCATAGAAATTGCTTCATAAATACCGGTGCGTCCTTTATACCCATGTGTGCAAAATTCACAACCAACAGGTCTCCATAATGTATAGCGGAGTGCCGGTTTGAAGCCAAGCATTCCCTCATCTTTTTTATTGGTGAGCATAATGCCGAGTATAGTTGTGATAATGCGAGACTCTTTTTCTGTCGAAGTATTACCTTCCTTACAATGCGGGCAAAGTTTTCGTACCAGTCTTTGAGCGAGCGCAAGCGTGAGTGCAGACCCTATAACTTTAGGATTAACCTTAAGATCAAGAAGTCTGGGGATGGTGCCAGCCGCGGTATTGGTGTGTAGTGTCGAGAAGACAAGGTGACCGGTGAGAGCAGCGTTAATGGCAACTCCCGCCGTTTCTTCATCGCGGATTTCTCCCACCATGATTACATCAGGGTCCTGGCGAAGTGCGGCGCGAAGTCCAGAAAGGAAAGTATAATTCTTTGCTTGATCTACTTGCGTCTGACTAATGCCCGATATGTGATACTCAATAGGGTCTTCAATGGTGATGACTTTGTTTTCGCTCGTGTGTACTGACTGAACGAAAGCGTATAATGTCGTTGATTTTCCAGAGCCGGTCGGGCCGGTAGTGAGTATAATGCCATGAGGCTTAGCGAGCGCGCGCTCTATATGCTGAAAGAGCACCTCACTCATACCCATTTCTTCAAGATGAGCTATAACATTTCTCGGATCGAGTAATCTCATGACAAATCCATCGCCGTAATTCGAAGGAATCACCGACACACGTATTTCTAAAGAAACATCTTTAAAATCAAGGGAAAATCTACCGTCCTGCGCCTCATGACTTTGTGATATTTTAAGTCCAGCAAGGAGCTTCAGCCTACTGGCTATTTGTTTACCTACTTTATCCGTGAGTACAGTGATGTCATGGAGCACGCCATCTACTCGATAACGAATTTTTGTTTGAGACTCTTCAGATTCAATATGTATATCAGACGCTCGTAGAGCAACTGCCCCGCTAAACATAGTCTCAATAAGTTTTGTCGTTCTATGTGCGGTGTCCGCAGACCTCACAATGGCAAAAGCTTTCGCCACATCGTCGAGCGTCTTGATACTATTTGCAAGTTCTACCGTTTCTATTTTTGAAAGAGATATTTCACCAGAAGAAACTTGATTGATCATTTTTGCTTCATCGTAGCGAGCGTACACATGCTCAAGGGATGCGTGTGATATGAGGTAAAGAACAACATTAATGCCGCGTGTCTCTAAATTTTTTAGCAGTATCTTTGTCATGTCTCCTTCGGGGGAGAGGACACCCACGTGGAGATTTTGTCCAATAATTTTAAAGGGAGCAAATGACGCTTTCCTGGCATCTTCTTTTGTCACAAAGCGCATCGCGTCTCCCTCCGGAGCGACAGAGGTTAGGTCAATGTACGGGAGTCCATGCTGGTCTGAGAGAGTTTGCATTAAGCGTTCCTCCTCTTTTTTGTGAAGGTCACCGAGTCGCTTCAGGGCATTTGTTTCTTGATCCGTTACTAACATGAAGGAAGTATAACAGATAGAGGCGGGCGTTAATGGTAATTAGTAATTTGTTAACAGTAAATAGTTCTAGTTTAGTTATAAGTTATACGTACTAAGTTCTAAGTTAGGGTTTCGTGTCCGTATTGTCATCCCTGAGCTAGCAAGCGAACGTCTTGGACGCGAATTGATCTGGGATCCAGTATTTATTTGCATTTGAAGTATTTTTCTTTTCAAACTTTCTCCTTGACTGAGCGTCGAGAAGCTCTGCTTCGAAGAGTTAGAAATTGACCACAATTTCTAACAAGACTAATAAGAAAACGCACCTTACTTCCCAAAAGAATAAGGAGTGTACTCACGACTATATTCTCAAGGGTGCAGAACAACTACCAAAGGGAGTATGTGTCTGCCCCAGCTACCCGCTTCCGAGAGTCAGTCAAAGAGAAAGTTTCTAAGGTGGACACAGTATTCAAACAAATACCATCTTTTTTTCGAAAATAGTCCCCATTCTTGTGACTTGTGGCTTAAGTCTTTCTTCTTGTAAACCCTTGACAAAATGCCACTTTCGTGTATACTATAAGGTAGCGTTTTAGATGCCCAAAAAGCATCTAAAACACAAAAAGTACCTTGTTTTACAAACCTACCGCGAAATCTGACGATTTTGCTCAACCCCAGGAGATTTCCATGATCGCACGTTTTACCGCTCTTTTTATTGTCGCTCTGCTGTTGTTCACGTCACCAGCCTCCGCCCAAACCTGTAACCGCATCATCGATCAGCGTACTGGTCAGGTGATCAAGGTTGAATGCTTTGACTCACACGGTCGAATCATCAACAACGGGCAAGTATTTGTCGGCGGACAACAGTTTGCCATCAACAACGGCCAGTTTACTGGTTGTGCTTCACGCTTCTCAATCAGTATTGGAGGTCGGGATGGCCGGGTTGATTTTGGCACCTGCCTTGCAGAGATGCAGAACAATGTGTCGGTTCGTACTGTGTATACACAGCCCAACCAATCTGTGCGACAGCAAAGTCAGGCCGGCGGCGATAACTTGACGTGCAATAACTGCACGGTCAATGTCGGTACCGGCAGTAATGCTGGCGGAGCTGGTAACAGCCCTGGATCGTTTACCGTTAAGGGAGACAACTGCCCTTCCGAGATGAAGGCATACAATCGCACCCAAGACGGGCTCACTCGGCGTGTGTGCATCCGCTTCGTTCCTGGCAGCAACGCCGTCGCACAGGAGTTCGACGAGCCAAAATGAGGGGCTCATCCCCCTCAACAACCCCGCGCTAATACCGTGGGGCTTGTCATTTTTTATAGTAGAAATGCGGTTTGTATAGTCTTGACATTTTTAATGCCATGTCTTAGTGTAAGAGTGTGGCGAGCTTTGTTAACACACCGTAAAGAAAAAGCTCGTATTTGTATGAGGCTGGTTATCCCGCCACTTCTTGATTTTCAACCCCCATTTTTCAGCGGAGAGATTTATGAAACTCAATGAATTCCCGAGGCCAGAAGAGCTGCGCGAAAGGTCGCACCTTGCGACCCTGGCTGCCAAGGCTGTGCAGATTTGGCACAACGCCGAAGCCGATGCTACCGAGGCCAAAAGGGTTGCTGACGTGGCAGCCGAAGCCGCGGCAACAGCGCTTGAAGAGGCTCGCGAAGCCTTTGCTCTCGTTGTCGCTCCTTTTCGGTGCGATGTTCCGCAGTCGATCTCGGCAACACCTACTGGCCAGGCAATCACCACGGTCGGAGGAGCGCCGCTGGACACCGGAACGGGGGTGCCGGAGGCGGCTACCGCCACTCCAGGGTCGCACACTTTCCACGTCCCTCCACCTGGCCCACCAGCGAACCTTCTGAAGCAGGCTCCGCTGGGGACACCGGCCAGGAACGGTGCTGGGAGGTAGTCCACAAGAAGGACTCCTTTGAACCTCGAAGGAGCCCTCGAAACCCTCGCCAAGCGCGAGGTTTTCTTATTATTTTTTATATTAAGTCAAGACTTTGTAAAGTATTGACAAAAGTATATTTTCGTGTATAATGTTAGACATAGCGAGCTTTGTAAGTAAAAAAGCCCGTATCTGTTCGGGGTTTGGCGATTCTGCCAGCCCCATTGAGTCCCAATTTACCAAGGAGATTTTCATGGACAAAGCATTTCCTTCCTCTGACGAACTCCGTCAGCGTGCGAAAGATGCTGAAGCGGCGGCGAAAGCCGTCGAAGAAGCCAACGCCGCTGATGCTCGTAGCAATACAGCATCTCAGGTAGCAGCAAATGCAGCTGCGGAGGCGGAAGCAGCAAAAGCCGCAGCACGAGCTGCCGTCGGCGTTGCTTCCCCAGCTCCACCCCCACCTCTTGCGCCTGTCCTTCCGACACTGCCTCCAGGGCAACCGCCCAACCCTCCCGTCCCTCCGTCTGCACCAGCTCTGCCTCCGAATCCTTCGGGTGGCGGTGCTCACGCAAGCGGCTGGGTGGGCTTTGCCGTAGGGGTAGCCGCCTTCCTGGTGGCACTCGTTCTCGGCGTTACCGCCATTGTCTTGCAGAACGGTAAGGCGAGTGAGGGATTTGTTCAGGCGCTTCATGCGTCTGCGCAATCGGCAATCGCTAGCCTGCGCGGTACGGTAGACAAGGCAGTCGCTGACACGGCGACCAACACCGCAGCAATTACTGCGGTCAAGGACGACGTCGCCAACAACGTCAAGCCCGCTGTGAAGCGCGCCCAAGACACCGCGGACACAGCCCTGTCCGCATCGGCGAGCTGTACCACTTGCCCGAGCAATGGTTCGGCAAGCGGAACCAGTGGTGGTAGGTCTGGTGGCAACACTGGAACTCCACCGCGAAAGACCGCTGATGCAGGTCAGGTGCGTGCACCGAGTCGGCAGACCAGCACGCCCGTGGTCACAATGAACCAGGCCAAGCGAGAAATTCGCACAGACGGCAGGTGCGTCCTCGAGCTCATCGAGCCGAACGGTGCAAAGGCTTATGTCCGCTTGGACACAGCCAAGGCGAACGGCAACCTCACCGCAGCCAAGGTCGACAACAAGATAGGGGAGTGGAATCGGTCCAACTTCTTGTCTTACGTCGGCGACGGCCGTCAGACTGTCCGTCTTGATGGCAACTCAAGCTGTCAAGCCGCGATTGCGGCGCTGACCTCGTCTCGGGCATTCCCGTGGACGAGCACCCGAATCGGTGTAAACGGTTGCACCCCCAACGGGCAAGTCTGAATCTCAGGCGACCCCTCTGCAAGAGCCCCCTCAAAAGGGCTCTTTGTTTTGATTGACAAATGTATTATATTGTGATATAATAGTAAAACATCACCCTATTAGTAGGTAAGTAGAAACTTTATGAAAAATATTAAAAAAATCTTCGCAATTCTTGCAATGGTTACCATTGCTTCATCTCCTGCGCTTTCTTTTGCGCAAAGTTATGATGACCTTTCTGGTACCTCATTCGGAAGCACAGGATCAGGATATTCTTGGTCTGATTTCAATCCGAGCACGCCAGTCAATTATAATGACTATAGTGATAATAATTTTGACTCAAACACAAACAACTCTGGTTACTCATGGACCGACTTCAATCCGTACACTCCAGTAAGCTATAGCGATCTAAATAACACTAACTTCTACGACTCCTCAACTAATTATGGAAACGTCTCTTGTGTTGGGTGTGATACAACTTCTTGGCAAAATCAGAATCCTGTATATACACCAATCACCACCTCTCCAGTTACATACACACCGATTTCAACTTCACCAATCACCTACACTCCAATAACTACAACCCCTTGGTACACTCCTTCACCTACATATGCTCCGGTAACAACAGTTATTGACTATTACACTACTCCGAGCACCAATTGGTATACACAACCGACATGGACTGCACCGGTTTACCAGACCATTACTTGTAACAACTCTGCCGGATACTACCTTTCTGGAAATACTTGCATCAAACAATGTACAAATGGTCAGACTGTTGTGTTTCCAAATAATTGTCCTACTCCTGGTCCAGTGGGTCCACCAACTCCCGTTCCCACCTGTAATACCGCAAATGGCTACTATTTCTCAAACGGTCAATGTGTTAAAAATTGTCCAAACAATGTCATCGTGACTCAGCCGAATCAGTGTCCAATAGTTACTCCGCCAGTTATTTGTGACAATGCAAATGGATACTATCTCTCAGGAAATACTTGTATCAAACAATGTACCGATGGGCAAACTGTTGTGTTCCCAAATAATTGTCCTGCACCAGCTCCAGTCTGTGATATGGTAAATGGTTATTATTATAACGGGTCAGTATGCATAAAGCAGTGCCCAAACAGAACAAGTGTTATGTACCCAAGTCAGTGTCCAGCACAACCTCCGATATCCTGTGATACTGCAAATGGTTTTTATCTACAAAATGGCTCTTGTATCAAGAGCTGTCCAAACAATGTCATCGTGACTCAACCAAACGCTTGTCCATTCATACCTCCAGTAGTTACTTGTGATAACAATAATGGTTACTATTACAATGGTTCAGTCTGTATCAAATTCTGCCAGTCTATTAACGGTTACGTTACCTTCCCAAATAACTGCCCGAATCCAACACCCACACCGCCACCAGTACCAACTTGTGACACAATGAACGGTTTCTATTTCTCAAACGGTCAATGTGTTAAAAATTGTCCAAACAATGTCGTCGTGACTCAGCCGAATCAGTGTCCATTCATACCACCAGTAGTTACTTGTGACAATGCAAATGGCTATTACTACAACCTCACTACTTGTGTGAAGTTCTGCCAGTCTATTAACGGTTACGTTACCTTCCCAAATAACTGCCCAACACCTCAGCCAATTCCTTATCCAGTACCGGTGCCAGTTCCAACACAGACGCAAGTTTGTTTTGATGGATCTGTTATCTCTGCGTACGCTGTATGTCCCAGCCCGTACAAAGTCTGTCCTGATGGAAACCTCGTCAGTAGAAATGGTTATTGTCCAGTTATTCAAGCACCAATAGTAATACCTCCTCCAGCTATCAACAGTGTGATCACAAGTATTCCTACACAAATAGCAAATACAAGTGCGCGCTGTAACGGTATTGGTCTCATTCCAAATAATACGCCAAGTGTCGCATGGTTTGAGTATGGAACCAATCCTACGCTCGGACTTAAAACCGCAATCGCCAATATCGGATCAGCGAACATAAGTCCGTTTACTAACCTCCTCACCAACCTAAAGCCAAGCACAGAATATTTTTGTAGGGCGGTTATGGCTAATGAGAGGGGAACAGTAAGAGGAGAGGTTGTCAGTTTCACCACCAAGAAAACCGCTGTTTACTACCCAGTAGCTACGAAGACCGTGGTGACAAAAAAGACAAAAGCGGTGAAAGTGGTAATTCCTGTCAAGAAAGAAATCATCTGTTCTGATGGAAGTATTATCGAGGGAGCCGGTGAAGCAAATGGAAAGGATGGCATCTCTATGCTTGAAATGGGACAAAAAGCATTATCACTTAGTTTTGTTAAAACAAAGGGAGATGTTTCTCCAAACTCACTTGTTTCATACTTCGTAACATTTAAAAATGACAGTATCTCAAATCTCGTGAACACGAAACTCACCGTTCTTCTTCCAGAAGAAATGACACTCCTTAAAGCAAGTCTTGGTTCTTATGATCCAAGAACTCGCGAGCTAACTCTGGCATATCCAGTCATGACTCCTGGCCAAAGTGGTTCACTTGAGCTTGAAATTGGTGTTGCAAAGGATGCTCTTATCGGTAAATCTGTTGCGGTGCAAGCAATCGTCTCCTATACGCTCCCTCCAAAGACAGCAAGTGGAAAAGCTCTCACTGATGAAGTGATAGCGTACGCAGTCTCAACCATCGTCTCCACACCACTTTCTGCTGTGCCAGCTCCCGTTAAAGAAGAGATTAAGAAAAGTGAAAGTAGTAAGAATTCTTTCCTTCCGAATACTGTTGTAGAATGGGTTGTACTCTTTGCAATATTACTCATTATCATCGTGCTCGTTCGAAGTATTAGAGAGTCCTACAAAGGAAAAGAAACGCATCACTAATTGCCTTATGTGATCGGTCGCCAAGGATATCCTTGATGAATACAAAAACCCGCCGTGAGGCGGGTTTTTGCTTGCTTCATCTATGTTAGAATAGAAGTCATGGAAAAGACTGTAGAGGTAACAAGGGGAAGGCTAGAGAAGCTCGCAGAGATGGTGCTCAAAAGTTTGGTGCCTCTCTCAGAAAAGAAAGCTGTGTTTATCGCACTGCACGGAGATCTCGGCTCAGGGAAAACTTCTTTTGTGAAAGAGGTGGCAAAGATATTAGAGATAAAAGAAGATGTGATTAGCCCAACATTCATACTCAAAAAAGAATATGAGGTGAAGCTTCTTGAGGTGGAAAAACTTATTCATGTTGATGCCTATCGGCTTATGTCTCCGAAAGAGGGGAGAGTATTACTCCTTGATGAAGATGACAAACCCAAGAGAATTATTTTTATTGAGTGGCCAGAACATATTGAAAAAAGGAAGTGGGATGCGGAATTACATTTTACCTATGTAAGCGAAGAAATAAGGAGAGTAAGCGTTAAGGTTAGGCAAAATTCATGACAATTCATGAAAATGTATGAAAAGTAAAAAGAAAAAAATTATTGTTCTTCTTGACTCACATGCCATACTACACCGCGCTTATCATGCGATGAGTAACTTTAGCACGAAGGACGGAAGACCAACGGGGGCGCTTTACGGATTTGTGTCCATGGTCATAAGGATGAATGAAATGTTTAGACCAGAGCATATTGTCGCTTGTTTTGACCTCGCAAAGCCGACTTTCCGACATATTGCTTATGTTGGATATAAGGGGACGCGCTCAAAGACCGAAGACGCGCTTATCATTCAAATAAAAGAAGCAGAGAGAGTGGCTCGCGAGCTCTCTTTACCTGTGTACTGTCATGAAGGGTATGAGGCAGATGATATGCTCGGAACTATTTGTGAGCAAATGAAGGATAATAAAGAGTATGAAATCATTATTGCAAGCGGTGATATGGATACGTTACAACTGGTGAGTGATGGAAAGGTGTCAGTATACACACTAAGAAAAGCAAATGAAGGGAAGGTATTCCATGAGGCAGATGTTTTTGAAAAGTATGCACTCACACCAGAGCAAATCAAAGACTATAAAGGTCTAGCAGGGGATCCGTCAGACAATATTATTGGCGTACCTGGCATTGGCGAGAAGACGGCGACAGCTCTTCTCAAAGAATACGTTTCTCTTGAAAATCTTTACAAAGTTCTTAAAAAAGATGCAAATGATTTGCAGGAAAAAGGATTCAAAGAAAGAGTGGTGAGTCTCCTCAAAGAGTATGAAGAAGAGGCACTCTTTTCTAAGACACTCGCAACCATACATAGAACTGCCCCTATAATTTTTACTCTACCTGAAAAGAAGTGGGAAGAGTCTCTCGTGAAAGATAAATTTGACGCACTCTGTGATGAGTTTGAGTTTAAACAATTGAAAGGGAAGCTTCGCATCATACATGAAAGTAATGGTGGAGTGCCCTGTTCGCAGGATGAGGAAGTAGAAGAAGTACCGGCCCAAACTTTGCCGCCGGAAGAGTTTGAGGAGCTGAAAGTCATGGCGCATCTTCTTTCAAGTGAAGACACCAATCCAAGCGAAGAAAAGATACGGACAATATCTGGAAAGAGTGAGTATGAGGAAATGAAGGATGCACTTCTCAATAAGTTAGGAGAAGAAAATCTTTTGTCACTCTATGAAGAAGTAGAAAGACCCATTTCAAAAATTGTTATCGTTATGGAAGAGAAGGGCATTAAGCTCGATACTGATTTTCTTAAAAAATTAAGCGTGGAACTTCACAAAGAGCTTACCTCTCTTGAGAAAGATATACATCAAGAGGCAGGCGAAAAATTCACCATTAACTCACCAAAACAGCTTGGGAAAATTCTCTATGAAAAGTTAGGTCTTGGAATAAAGATCAAGAAAACGAAGACAGGTAATCTTTCTACTAATGCAGAACAGCTCGAATCGATGGTAGAGGAGCACTCAATCATACCTCACATACTGAGGTATAGAGAGCTTTCAAAACTTCTATCGACATACATAGACTCGCTCCCGACCTATGTGAAAGAAGACGGGAGAATACATGCACACTTTGTGCAGACTGGTGCAGGCACAGGGAGATTTTCCTGCGAGGATCCGAATCTACAAAACTTGCCGGTAAAGACAGAGCTTGGTAAAAAAGTGAGAGAAGCGTTTATTGCCGAGAAAGGTAAATTACTTATCTCTTGTGACTACGCTCAAATAGATCTTCGTAGTGCAGCGATACTTTCTGGCGATAAAGAGCTGATACACATATTTCAGGAAGGAATAGATGTGCATACCGGCACTGCCATGAAAATGTTTCACGTAGAAAAAGAAGGTGTGACAGATTTGATGAGAAGAAGAGCCAAGGCAATTAACTTCGGCATACTTTATGGCATGGGAGTGACCGCGCTCAAAGAAGGGTTAAAAGTAGAAAGGAAAGAAGCGCAAGAGTATTTCGATAGTTATAAGAAAACCTTTGCTCGCCTCACCGAATACCTTGAAGAGATAAAGGCATTCGCCTTTTCAAAAGGTTACACGGAGACACTTCTTAAAAGAAGAAGGCAGATATCACTTCTTAAGAGCCCGCTTTCATTCCTGCGCGCGCAGGGGGAGCGTATTGCTATTAATGCTCCGATACAAGGAACGAGCGCGGATATACTAAAGCTTGCGATGATAGATGCGTATGAATATGTGAAGGAAATAAATAAAGAAAAGGGTGAGGGGACGCTTGAGCTTCTTCTTCAAATACATGATGAGCTTGTTTTTGAAGTAAAAGAAGAATACGCAAATGAGTGTAGCGAAAACATAGCAAAGATACTTGAGAAAGTTTTGGAAAAGAGGAGGCTTTCTGACCTTCCGCTTGTTGTCAGTAAAACTACCGGCCCTAATTTGAAAAGTCTATAACGTATGAATATATGATAGTTGGAATATATGGAAAAGATGTGAGTATTCGAATGAATGCATTAACCTATATAAAAAGTTTGGGCGAAGTAAGCGCTTATATTTATGGAGGGAGGGATGGCAAAGAAGAGCTCAAAAAGTATGCCGGTAGCACTTCACTTTTTAGCGAGGTGCTCGTTTTTAGATCTGAAAATATAGTAAGTGAGATGGAGGATGAAGAAGAAAAAGAGGCGCTCCTTACTTTGTGTGCTGCGTCCGCACATTACATTATTTTTGATGAAATGGAAGAAGACAAAGACATCAAAAAACTCCTCGAAAAACATAGTGATCACTTTTTTGATGGAACGAGTGAGAAGAAGCAGAGAGAGTTTCCAAGCGCGCTTTGTAACGCATTAAAGAGAAGAGACAAGAAGAGTGCGTGGGTAGAGTATTTGAAAGTAAAAGATGATGGCGAGGCAGAGCTACTTCATGGTGCTTTGCTGTGGCAGATGAGGAAACTTTGGGAAGAGATCTTATCTGGGAAGACTCTACCGTACAGATGCGAAGAACTTGCAGAAAAAAATAGAGAGCTTGTGGTGATGGTGCACGAGGCACATAGAGGGAAAGGAGAGCTGAGGGAGGAGATGGAGAGGTGGGTGCTATCGCTTTGAGATTTTCTTCGATTTTATTTTAAGGAAAATACTTATAATTAAAGACTCGAGCACGAGAGCGGTTAAAGTTCCTAGTAGCAACATAAAGGCAATAACATCTGACCATTCCATATCACCAAACCACAGAGCTGAGATAGATATAATTGTTAACATCACGAGCCCTGCAGTTATAAAAATAACAAAACTAAAAAATTCTCTCTGTTTCCAAAAAAGCAAAGCCCAGACCATCGGCAATGTCAGGATAAAGATAAGTAAGGCTATTGATAATTGCCACAAGTGAATTTGGGGTTCTATTGCAATGTATTTAACTATTGATCCGAATAATCCCTCGGGATCAGCTCCTCTGTTCAAACGGGATCCAGAAAAGATTTGAAGTAACAAAGATCCGAAGATGGTAGAAAGAACGATAGAAATATAATAAGTTAAAAAAGTTTTTATTTTCATAAGTATTGAGTTATGAAATTTAGTATAGCAAGTGGACAGGGATCGGTCACCAAACATATCTTTTTATTTTCGTCTAACGACTCAATAAAAAGATTGTTTTGCGAAGTCACGTATGACACTCGCTTGCTAGCTCGCCCACTCGTGGTTTTGTAAAAGCGTTGAACCCAGCTTTTCCAAAACATCACTGCGGCCGACACAAACGGAAAATCTCCCGCAGGGGAGATTTTCTTTCACGTTTTGGGTGGGATCGGTCACCAAACATATCTTTTTTCTTTCGTCTCACGACTCAGTAAAAAGACTGTTTCGCGAAGTCACGTATGACACTCGCTTGCTAGCTCGCCCGTGATTGCCGACAACTTCTCATGGTGTTCGAAGTTGTAAACCGGCAATTCTTTCGATCCTGAGCTAGCAACGATGAGTGCCCACACGAACATCTTGGATGCTGTCTTGGACCTGACGCATGTGAAGCGGTTCACGTGCTCTGGGGATACAGCAGGGATCTTCGATAAGTAAATTTTTGTCGTCACAAAAATTTCTCGCCGACCGCTCCTCGTAGTTTTGTTTGCTAACAAAACTATACTCCGGACATTCGATCCCTGACGAAAGCCAAGCAGTTGGCTTTCTCTGGGGACACAGAAATACAGAAAGCCACATCTCACGATGTGGCTTTCTGTATTTCTGTGTCCCCA
>JAYVAE010000041.1:0-12082 GCA_043751115.1 bacterium
CCCCGCTTCCCAGTTCGGCCTTGCACACAAGTAAGGATTTAGCCGTTTCAATCTCTCTTTGATAGAATCTACGCACTTGGTGACCTTCTTTTTATCCAAGATATTCGTCTCCTGTCTCAAAAACAACTATTTTTGTCATCTTACTAGTATATAAGCTTCCTCAAAAGGAGTTGTTTTCCTCGAATGTCATGCAAGTGCGTAGATTCTATATCTTTAGGTAATCACTTCTTACAATAAGACGATATTAAAAAAAGTTTATGGAGAGCTTATTCTTCGTAAAAAAGAATAATACCTTTTTGCGAAGAACCGAAGAGACTTTCGTACTTCGCGTCACTGTTCGCACCTCGCTGATTACTCAGGACGGGCGTTACCCGCTACCCTCTCTTATGCTATGCATAAGAAATGTGTTCGGACTTTCCTCAAATCTCTTATATAAATAAGAGATTTGCAATCGCCTCAAAGGGCCCACCTATTCTACAAAAAATGCAAATCTTTTGCAACAACTTTCTCTTTATTTTTCTTTTAAACTTTCCGCTCCATTACCTACTACGTTACTACGTTACTACGTTACTTACTATCTTTATTATACTATTCTTTAAAAGGAATCCACGCCTACCTTATGATTCCTGTGCTACCATAGAGTAATGTCAAAATGTCATGAAAATCATGGTAGATCTGTAGCAAAAGCAATTAGCTATCGTATACTAAGTATTACCGTAGACACAGCCTTCGTCTATTTACTGACAAGAAAAATTGAACTCACTTTAGGTATAGTGCTCATCACTAACACCTATAGTACCTTTCTCTACTATTTCCACGAAAGAATATGGAATAAACTTCACTTTAAGCGAGGAATTCTTAAAGACATCCCGGAAACTAAAAAATCACGGAGAAAAGCTTTGTAAATCTTTTCTTAACTTTTGATAATCTGGACACAGAGACGCGACAAGCTCCCAGAAGTTCTTACTATGATTCATTTCCTTAAGATGGCAAAGTTCGTGAATAATAAGATACTTTGCAAGTACTGTTGGTAAAAAAAGTATTTTGTAATGGAAATTAAGATTGCCCTTGGAAGAACAAGAGCCCCATCTAGACTTCGTATTTTTGATAGTAACTTTTTTGTATTGTGCAATATGTGGTACTGCCAAAGACTGAGTGAGAGGTAAGACGAGCGCGAGCGCATGTTCCTTATACGTACTTAGTTCTGTCCCAGAGTGCGTGAAAAAAAGTCTTTCATCAAGGGCATATTCTAAAGCGAGCTTTTCTTTAGCTCTCATTTGCCTTATTTTCATTTCTTCAACAATACTTTTATGCTTCTTGAAAAAAAGTTTTGCCAGAAGAAGAGGAACTCTTCGAGGAAACCTTACTATCACTTCTCCTCTTCCTGTAAGACTTATAGAAGTCTTTCCACCTCTTTGTCTTCTTTGATAGGTAACTGAAAGTTCATCCATATGTGTTAACGAAGAGTAAGAGTATCTTCTCGTAATGTCCTAACCCCAACACTAGTAATCACTTTATAGTCTCCGAGACTTCCTCGTATACTGCTCGTTAGAGAGCGTTTAATGCCTACTTTATTTTCTTGTATTTCTAGTGTTTCTACTGGCAGATAAACACCTTCACTTTGCTTCTTATACCACAAGTGCCTTGGAGAACTTTCAACATGTGCCGGAAGAGCATACACGGTAGTATAAGTAACAGAGGAATCCTCTGAAAAAGAAAGACTAATGTTCTTTCCTTCGCGAAATGAAACAACTTTTGCTAAAAATGTTTTATCTTTTTCTAAAGACACATTTTTAGAAGTTACTATTATTTTTTCTATGGTGAAGGGAACGGGAGGTAAAAGAAAATTGAGAACTAAGAAAAAGGCAGCAAGAGGCACTGTGAAGGCAAGCGCATTTCCTTTTGGTTTTATAATATGTCCAAACTCTGAATAGCTGGAAAAGAAACTGGTATAAAAGTAAATAATAAGTGCTGATGAAAAAATTGAAATATAAAATGTCCTATCGTCAAATGACCCTGTGAGTAGCGGCATCATATAAATGTTATAAAATGAACTCACTATAATAAGGAGGGTGTAGTCAAAGATGAGTCTAAAACGATGAGTACCCACTACTTCATTCGCAATAAGCACTATGAAGAAAATAATAAGAAGCGGCGCCGAGAGTCCAAAGTCAGCACTACGAAGTGAGTAAGTAAAAATGTAAGAAAGTGATGACCCTGAAAAGAAAGAAATGAGGAAGGTAAGGATGCGATACGTATCCTTCTCTTCGTCATCAACCTTATTATTTTTTATAATAAGCTCTCTCCAAAAAAGACAAATAGAGAAAAAAGTTATATAACTGGTACCTAAAATCACAGTAAGAAAGTGTTCAACGTCAGGAAGTATAAATATATCAAAGACAAAGCCTAATAAAAACACACAAGATACTATGTGACTTTTAAGGAAACGGAGAAGCTTACTTTCCTTACCGTTTAAAACAAACAGACTGGACATAGCTTATCTATTTACCCACTTTAACTCTTTCGGTTCTGTGCTTTCAAGAGAAAAATAATGTCTCCCTAGTAACCTTTTTCCATCTAAATAAACACTGACTCTCCATCTCCCGGGCGAGGTCGCATTAGTTCTAGAATACCCTCTATACCCTTCTTCTCTTCCACCTAAAATATCAAAGCTCACTCTCGTTTTCTCTTTCCAAGAATCAGTTTCCTCGTCATAAAGCTCCCAAATATGTTCTACTGGTGCCGTTATCCGTATCGGGGCAAAAATGGTAGTAAAAAAATAAAGTGGCTGCCCCTCCCTCACATGTAATGTCGTACTCAGTCCCGACCTTACTTCTTCCCTTACTTTATAATCACTGTTAATTTTCTCAACACTATGATAAACGTGCGCCCCAGTTACAGAAACTGGAAGTGGAGGAATGCTCTCTGTGACATATAAAAAGCCAAAAGAAAGCGGAGCCCAAAGAGCCAGCGCGTAAAGAGCTTTTTTCCGTATGATCTCTATGTTGGTAAATGTGGCGAGCAAATGAGCATAAAGAATAGAAATAACTGCAGAAAACAGAAGCGAGAAAATGAAAACCAAATTACTAACGGATCCGATTACAAAGGGAATAAGGAACAAGGCGAGCGCCGTTAATGTAAAGAAGAAAATACTGACGTCCAAGTATGTTCGATACTTTTTCGATTTAACATATTCATTAGCGAAAATAACAAAGAGGGCAAAAAGAAAGAATGGTATTGCAGACGCAAGATAAGAGCTACGATAATAGAGGACGAAAATATAAGAAAGAAGTGATCCAGAAAAATAGGCTAAAAAGAGTGAAAGTACGCTTGAAACTTTATTGGTAAAAACATCACCCTTAGCAGAATTAAGCACCATTGAACGGCTAAAAAGTGTTGTCGCAAAACCAAGACCATATACCAAACCAATGTAAGGGGTCAGAGGGTGGGCGACGCTTGGCAAAAAGAAGAAGTCAATAATAAACCCAATAGCAAAAATAAAAGTTGTTATATGTTTACCATTATTTTTGAGGTAAGCAAACATATTTTTACTATTGAAAAGAGGTAATGACTTCATAATATCTTGTCTCCATGATAACAATCTTTCTAGAGAAAGAGAAGTTACTAAAGTTACTATGGGGCAGAGAGAGAGGGAGAGAGAGAACTTTTGAGCTCGAAGAGAATAATCTCAAGAGTAAACCATGATTTATCCTCACTCTCCTTGATTAAGGAACTTTTTTCAAGAAGAAAAAGTATATGCTTTGAGAGTACTGGTTTTTCCATTTGATTTGAGAGGAGTAACAGAGCCGGGCTTATCTCTTCTTTTGTTACAACGCCGAGCCTCATGAGTAAAAGAGTTCTGCTTACTTCTAGAATTTCGTATAGTATTCTCTCTGGATTTCCTAGCTTTTCTCGCGCGAGAACCAGAGACTCAAAAAGTAAAGTATTATTTCCTGAGAAAACCGAAAGAACGATTTTCTCGACTATTTCCTTTTCAGAAAAACCAAGCACTCGCCTCACGTCTAATTCATCGACAGTTTCTTTCTCTTCACTTCTTAAAACTTTTTCTAAAACTCCAAGCGCGTCTCGAAAAGAACCCTTCCCTTCCTTTGCTATAATATTTGCAGCATTAAGGGAAAGAGGGCGACCCTCCTTCTTCGCAATGGACACGAGATGATTCCCTAATGTAGATTCATCTGGTGCCTCAAAGAAGATTAATTGGCAACGGGAAACAATAGTATCAAGTAATTTGTGCTTTTCTGTTGTTGCCAAGATAAAAATGACGTGTGCGGGAGGCTCTTCTAGGGTTTTTAAAAGTGCATTAGACGCATCTTTGGTAAGCATATGAGCTTCGTCTAAAATATACACTTTATAGGGCGAAGAAAAAGGAAGTGTATGCACACTATCACGAAGCTCTCTTATTTCATTTATTCCCCTATTGCTCGCCGCATCCATCTCATATATGTCTTCAGGTGCTATCTGTAAAGACTTTGCAAATATTCTCGCAAGTGATGTTTTGCCAATACCCCTACCACCGGAAAAAAGATAGGCATGACTGGGCTTTTTTTCTTCCGTTATTTTTTTCAAATAAGCGACCGCACTTTCTTGTCCGACTACTTCATCAAAAAGAGTTGGGCGATGTTTACGATAAAGTGTTTCGTACTTTTCCATAAGGGAAAGTATACCATGCGAAATGAATACTATTTCAGCCTATTTTGCTCACTTAAATGCGATTTATGTTTTTACTCTACTTTAGGAATACTTTCGCATTATTTCTGCTTCTACCTCTTCTCTTGCGCGGCCATATCTGTAAAAACTAATTTCTTTTAACTTCTCGACGATTGCTGGATTCCCCTTCTGGGAAGGGTAAGCAGTCATATTAAACGGTTTTACAGGAGAGCCTTTTGAAAGTAACGACACGTAGCAATTATAATTATCTATTTTGAGTATATCTGAGGCGTCGAAAACAGGAGCTACCTGACTTTTCAAATATTCTGAATCGTCAGGTCCAACCCTGTATATTGCTTTCGATCCCACGTTTCCAAAAACAGCGCTTTTAATATCATCTGGCAATTGCGCTATGTATTGATGCGCCACATTTAAACTGAGGCGATACTTACGAGCTTCTGAAAGTATGGCTGAGATAGACGGCGTAGTCACATTTTGAAACTCGTCAATATACAAATAAAAATCGGGACGAACATCTGAATCAACTCGAGAAAGCGCTGCTTGCAAAAATTTACCAACAAGAATGAGGCCGATAAGCTGAGCGTTGATATCTCCGAGTCGCCCCTTTGAAAGATTGACAAGAAATATTTTTTTCTTATCCATAATCTCCCTGATATCAAAAGTACTTTTCTCTTGAGCAATAATCGGTCTCATAATATCATTCGAGAGAAACACGTCAAATTTATTAGAAATATAAGGCACATAGTTTTGTAAACCCTGATCCCCTGTTGTTGCCTCGGCGTTTTTCCAAAACTGCGCAACGAGCGGATTCTTACACTTTGATAATTTATAATCGCGATAATCTTTATCAGAAAGGACGCGAGAAAGGTCAAGAAGAGTCATACCACTTTCTGGATGCTCCATAACGAGCATGGCTGTATTTCGAAAATACTGTTCAAAGGCTGGACCCATACTTTCAGGAGATGACCCCGCGAAGAGCTTTTTGAAAATAGAAAGTAATTCGTTAATAACAAAAATCTTTTGCTCTGGCCTATTCCTGTCATACTCGAGCATATTAAGTCCAACTGGTCTTGCTGTGTAACTTGGGTCAAAATAGACTACGTCGTCAATGCGCTCTTTGGGAACATTTGCGAGTATGTCCTCTATGTCTGATCCGTGAGGATCGATGAAGCAACAGCCATCCCCATTTTTGATGTCTTGTATTATCATATTTTTAAGAATGGTAGTCTTACCGGTGCCCGTCTGACCAATAACATAAAGATGACGCATACGGTCTTCTCGCCCCATAAAAATCTGTGTCGTTAGGTGACGATACTTATTGTAACCAAGAAGAACACCCTCTTTGGGGAGGTCAAGTGGTGCCTGAGCTATCTTTGCCTTGGTACTTCGCAATTGCCCCGGCTCTTTTGCGTGAAGCGGAAAGTGCGCAATAGTAGCAAGCTCCTCCAGAGAGAGTACAAAGCTACGATTCTCCTTAAACAATCGATACTCGAAGTCATGGACAAAGTCATGAAGCTCTCCCCCTTCTAATTTCGTGAAAGAAAGACCCCCTCCTACTTGAGTAGCATAAACAGAATAAGAGAGCTCAAGCTCGCGCAATATGGCGTCCGCCCTTTCCTTGCTCTCAGCAGAAACGACGATGGAAAGAGCCACCCTTACCATAGATGAGGCGAGCTTCTTTTGTATTTCTTTCATGACTTCCTCGTCCTCAAACTTGGTTATCTTTTTATCATCTTCTTTTCTGTCATCTCCGAAAAGTAACTCCTTTGCAATATGAAAAGTGTCTTTCACCGCATCCTCTTGTATGAGGGCGCGTTTCCAGGTCATGCCCTTTTTCATCTCATCGAGCGTCCTTGTAAACTTTTTTTGTGACACTTCATCGTGAGGGAGTATGGCCACCTGCACTGAGGCGCCTTCTCCCCCCTTTTTTATTTTTGTAAAAGCTGAGAGAAGTCCTGACAAGGCGTCGCCCTCTAAATCCTTGAATATTTTAAGAGGTAAGGCAGCCGATACTGATGGCTTAGCATACGAGGCAGAGACAACGCCGTGCGTCGTAAAAATATTAAAATCATTTGGACACTCTTCGAGACGTAGCTCTGGGAATGTTCCGACAAGAGACTTCTCGAAGTGATCAGTAAACTCTCTCGGCACAGCAACATAAAAGCTAATATCATTTGAGTCCTCAGAAAGAGCAATCTCGAAAGTAAAATACGTCTCTTCACCATCTTTGACAAAGCCGATAGACTGCATTTGCGTAAGCCACTGTTGCATGAGCGTCATGACTTCTTTTACTTTACCTGCCCCCTCATCATGACCCTGTACGTCAGGGACAATGACTTCGTAAAGCTTCATGCGAAGCGCCTTCCATACTTTTTGATCAAGGTTAAGAAATAACTTTTCGTCGATTAGCAAATACTGTACCAAGTATCTGTGGAAATCGTCTGCAAGCTCTTCGTCTTTGTCCTTTTCTGCAAGAAGAAACGCTTGTTTGATGCCTTTTTCTACAGCAGTTTGCGCGAGTAACTTAACTTTCTCATCGGTAGACTTCGGAGAAAGCACTGAGAGCAATCCTTTCTCTTCACTTAACTTCATTTGTGGAAAAAGAGGACCTTCTCCATCTTCAGCACTTCTATAGATCGCGAGCACCTCAGAGGTGAGCGACTCTTTAGAAAAGCGAGGACTCGGAATGGACGCTACTGCTTCACGTCGCTGTTTGATACGATCTCTAAGGAGAGTAATTTCTTCTTCGTGAGCATTATTTGGAGTTTCCATAAAAGTAAACTAAGTGTAGCACGCATAAAAAATTTTTCTGTTTACAAAAAAGTAACCTCGTCACTGGTTGTGCTCTTACTCTCTGAAGTGGAAATGATATGGCTATATCACCACTATCATACGTAGATTTATCATAAGCTAATAGTATTTTATATACTATTTCATCACCTTCTCCATTAAGCTTTCATAACTGTCCACCACATCGTAGAAAATATCTGAGCATGACAATGATTCAAAATGCTTTTTAGCATAATCAATCTTCTGTTTTTCAATGCCTTTTAATTGTAGCGTACTCATACTTCCTTTTGTTTCTGCTATGAAATAAATATGCTTTACATCCTTGCTATCAAACACAATAGCCCAGTCGGGGTTGTAGTTGCCTACTGGTGTAGGTATTTTGAAACCATGAGGCAACTTCGCATATACGAGTACCTTATTATTATCAAGATCAAGGTTACCTGCAAATGTACGCTCTACTTTAGAGTCTGTCTTTACATATTTATAAATGTGCTTTTTTACTTCAAGCACATTTTCACTAAGCGACCCATGAAAATTATTTACCGTAAAGATATCGTCTTCATACACCCCGTCTGTTTTACTGTAGGTAATGTTATTGATAAGTGTAGCCGCTTTCTGTTCATTAATATGACAGACAACTTCACGAATAAAATGCTCAGGATTTACTTTAAATAAACTAAACTTAAGAGGATTCATTTTCATAAGAATTTCACCTGCTGTCTTACGTGTACTATGAGAACCTTTTGCTATTTCAGCAATAAGATCATACTTAATGCTTCCTAATATGCTTTCTGTATTCTCGAGCTCACTAGAAGTCTTTGAAAGAGAGGTCTCGGCCTTAAGCGATTCCTCAGTAATTATATCCTTCTGTTCTCCTGTTATAATTCTCACTGTAGCTCTACTTACATCAAGTTTTTCATTAATTATTGCAACGCTATTTTTTATTAACTCTGAAGAATCAAAGGTGACTTCATAGACTGTTTTAATTTTAATCTTGCTCCATATCTCCTGAAATTCTTTCTTCTTAAAATTCTCATTAGGTTTAAGTTCGTGCACCGATACATTGTCTAGGCGAGCATCCTCTGATGCTTTAAAGTTTTTTGTGGTATAAACTTTGCGTACGATTTCAATCAACTCATCTTTAAACGAAATAAGATCTTCTGGTACTTCTACCTCTCCTTTTTCAAAAGCTTCAATAAAAGCTTCGGTTACATAATCATTTTTATCAATGTAGCCTTTACTTTCAAACACATTCATTAGATGTCTAACTTCTCTGTCCTTCATTTCTATAACTTCACCCTTAGAATTCTTTAGAGTACGTCCAATAAAGACACTAGAATCTAGTTTACTTGGTCTGTCAGACAATGTTTCCAAGATTTCTCCTTGCAAGAGCTTAGAAAAAGAATCGTACGATTCACTAGCAATAACAGTGAGCGTATTAACATCAAAGAATTCATTTTCAAGTACACTATGGTCCATTCTGTTGCCATGTTCATCGACCGCAATACGAAGTCCTCTACCTATTTCCTGGCGCTTACTCATTGTTGATTCACTGTGTTTGAGTGTACATATCTGGAATATATTTGGATTGTCCCATCCTTCACGTAATGCAGAGTGAGAAAAGATGAATCGAGTAGGCTCCTTGAAGCTAAGAAGTTGCTCCTTATTCTTCATAATGAGATCATACGCACTCACATCATCACTGCCGTCTTGCCCTCGTGATTCTGTGGAGTTGATGGCTCGTCCTTTCTTGTCTATAGAAAAGTATCCATTGTGTACTTTTGATGTCTCAAAAGATTGTATATATTTGTTATAGGTATCATCAAGAAGTTGTAATTCTGATACTGCTCTATTGTACTCATCTTCAAATATCTCTTCATACTCTGACCGCATACTGTTACCCTTTTCATCATATGCTCTATACTTAGCTACTTCATCGATAAAAAAAAGTGTTAGTACCTTGATTCCTCTTGTAAAAAGTTCTCTTTCTTTTTCAAGGTGTGAAGCGATTGCTTCTCGTATTTGTATTTGTCGAACATGTAGTTCATCAACATCACCATGGACTTGCCCTACTGAAATAGTGATACCATTAATAAAAGAAATGGTGTTTGTTAATGCATTTATCTCCTTTACTATATATCCTTCATACTGAGCCAGTTCACCTGAAAGTGTAAAAAGATTATTCCCCTCTTTGATTCTCTTAAGTACCTTCTTGATACCTACTGCTTGTTTCCTTTCTATTTCTATCTGTACCGTTGCTGTTGGATAGGTAGTATGGCTAACATGTATACAGTCCAAAAAGAGATAGCTACTTGTTCCAGCATTTCCTTTCACCTCAATACCTTTTACTCTAATCTTCTTTACAAGTTTCTGATTATACGCATCAATGGCATCTAATCTATATATCTTGTTATAGTCCTTTTTATGAGTAGCAGAATAGCGTGTAATGAAGAGTGGATTAAACTCATGAAGCATGCCCTCTGCTGTAGTGCCAAAGCGTTGTGGTTCATCTATGATAAGTATCGGTCTTGCACGCTTGATAACATTGATGGGCTTTTCTGATTGCATCTCATCAAGTTTTTGAAACATCTTAAGTGACTCTTTTCCTTTTCGTCCAAACGCCTGATAGTTCATCACAATCACCTCAATATTTGAGGTGTTGGCAAATGACTTAATGTTAGTGAGATTCGTCTTATTCTTCGTATCATAAATGAAGAAACGTATTTTCTTACCATATATCTCCTGAAAGTGTTCTGCCGTAATCTGAAGCGACTTATGCACTCCTTCTCGGATAGCGATAGAAGGTACCATGATGATGAACTTGTTCCACCCATATTCCTTATTGAGTTCAAACATTGCCTTTGTATACACATAGGTCTTACCTGTTCCTGTTTCCATCTCTACAGTGAAGTTAAGTCCTTCAAGATTCTTACTAACAGCAATACCCTGCTCCTTCTGAAGCCCCTGCACATTCTTTAAAAGTTTTGTTTCGTCGAGATCAAGTTTTTTGTTAGAGAAAATCTCCTCTACTTTTGTTTCAAAGAGCTTATTCGCATTTTCTGTGGCTCTACCAATAGTTTCTTTACGAAAACCCTTTTCTTGTCCAGTAAACACACGCACAAGAGCATTCGTCGCATCCACCTGATACTGTTGTTGTTTGAATTGTAATTTCATATTATTTCTTGTATTTCTTGTTCTTTACACTTTCAAGCGCATTAAGTGCAACTTCATCGAAGTCTACATCCTTTCTAGATTCGATCTGCTTGTACACTTCGAACTTTTTCTCTGCAATTTCCACAATAAGCTCATGTGAAACTTTACCTGCATTTTGTAAAATATTTCTTTCATTTATATGCAAAAAACCATGTAATTTTTTAATCCAATCATCCATAGTCATGGGCATGCGACGCATAGCCTGACCTTCCGCGAAGATTAAATATTGTTCTATCAGATTATTTAGCTGTAAAAGCTCTTCTTCATTTAGGTAATTCTTAGCAACGGTTGTTTCTTCTTTGGTTGGTTTTGACCCTCTAAAATTAGTCAGCCCTGCATTTTTTTTCTTACCGTCAATTCTACCCACTATTATCTCTGCAGCGGTGTTGCCCGTGATAGCGTAATGCACTTTATTTTGTACTGTCTTAAAGAAGAGAATACTTTCATTAGATGTTGGATCATAGTCAACACTCGTTGCATAGATGTCTGTGATTTTTCTATAAAACCTCTTCTCACTGGTGCGAATATCCGCAATGCGCCGCGAAAGCTCTTCAAAGTAGTCAAAAGGTAGGTCGGGGTTTTTAAGTCTATCATCATCTAGTACAAATCCTTTTACAATATATTCAGAAAGTCTAGTTGTCGCCCATGAACGAAATGCCATACCTTGTGGCGATTTTACTCGATATCCAACTGCAATAATTAATTCTAAATTATAATGCTTAACTACGTATTCTTTGCCATCTGTGCCAGTACGTCGGAAATCCCGACAAACTGAATTTTCGCTTAATTCGCCTTCATTTATAATGTTTTGAATATGTTCAACCACCGTTGATCTCCCCTTATCAAACAACTCTGCAAGTGCGTTCTGTGAAAGCCATACTGTCTGACCATCAAACTGTACATCAATCTTTATATTGCCTTTGGGGTCTTTGTAGATTACTATTTGTGACTGTGGAATATCTTCCTTCATAAAATTACAATACAGTTATTGTTGTTTTTGGAGAAAGCCTCTTCATCCTCGTGTCGACATTTGTTCTGTCCTGCTCTTCTTTAAAACTTGCATCTTTGAACACTACTTTCAGTGGTTCATACTTTGCAATATCGTCCACGATGCCAAAATCGATGTTGTTATCAAAACATGCTACAAGTGCATTATCTGCTACAAAATACACAACATTGCCCCGCAACTCTTTCTTCTCTATAGGAAGGTCAAGTGTAAGACCGAGATCAAGAATAACTTGTGTGAGTAAGTCCTCTGGTGTTCTATCTTCCTTAATATTGCTAATGAGGTTAAGAATGTCCTCTTGTACAATTTGAGATGGGTGATAGTACACATCCTTCATATTAGTTGTATCAGCTTTATATGCACGAAACCCAATATCTAGTGGAG
>JAYVAE010000042.1:0-25925 GCA_043751115.1 bacterium
CCGAGCTTTTGAATTTGGAGCTTAACTCCTTTTAATCTTTTTTTTGACCCTTTTCTAATCTTTCAGCTTATTATATTAATTCTCCTTCCCTTTCTCAAAACCAGTTCCTGCTGGAATAAGGCGACCGAGTATAACGTTCTCCTTAAGACCACGTAATGCATCCACCTGACCGCGAGATGCGGCTGCGATGAGTACGCGTGTTGTATGCTGGAATGACGCACTCGATAGCCATGAGTCAGTAGAGAGAGCAACGTCCGTGATACCTTGTATCAGCTGTCTTGCTGTCGACTCCTTTTTCGCCCCGTCTTTCAGCATGAGATTTTCTCTTCTCCATGTTGAAAGCTCCACCATATCTCCCTGCGTGAAGCGAGAGTCTCCGGCTGACGTAATTTTCGCTCTTGAAAACATTTGTTTAATGATAATCTCAACGTGCTTGCGAGAGATGGCAGCACCTTGCAACTCATACACTTTGTTGATTTCATTCACGATATACTCTTCGGTCACTTCTTTTCCGGCATAGAGGAAGAGTTCTTCTACATCGCAGGATCCGTCGGTTAGCGGCTGACCCTTTCGCACCATGTCACCCACTTTAACAAGTGGTTGTCTCTTGTAAGGCGCAGTATATTCGATTTGCTTGCCTCTTTTATTTCCTTTCGCGTTCTCATCTTCATCTCCTAGAACGACGATTATTTTTTCTCTTCCTTCTTCACGAATAGCCATAACCTCGCCATTAGCATGCGAAAGTATCGCGGGATTTTTCGGCGTTCTTGTTTCGAAGATTTCTTCAACACGGGGAAGACCTTGCGTGATGTCAGCTCCTGCTACACCTCCAGAGTGGAAAGTACGCATCGTAAGCTGTGTTCCTGGTTCACCAATAGCTTGCGCAGCGACGATACCAACCGCCTCTCCAAGGCCGACTCTCTTGTTACGCCCCATATCAAGACCATAACACTTCACACACATACCATGTATTGATTCACAGGTAAGCGGAGAGAAAACTCTAACTTCGGTGACACCTGCTTGCTCGGCCTTCAGCGCATCCTCTTTGTTAAGAAGATGATTCTTGCCGAAGAGAACTGCACCGTCAACGACTATATCTTCTGCGAGCACTCTTCCTCTTATATTCTTTGAAAGAGGCACCTCAATACCGAGAGCATTTGCCTTTCTGATTGCCTTACTATTACTCGTACCACAATCTTCTTCGGTAATGATAGCGTCTTGCGCCACGTCAACGAGACGCCTTGTAAGGTAACCAGCTTGAGCCGTCTTGAGCGCGGTGTCAGAGTTACCCTTACGAGCACCGTAAGTAGTGATAAAATATTCAAGCGGCGTTAAGCCTTGTTTATACGATGAGGTAACGGGGAAGTCGATTTCACGACCAGAGTTGTTTACGATTATTCCCTTCATACCACTCATTTGAATAACTTGCGCCATGGATCCACGAGCACCAGAGGTGATAAGGTCATAGACTGAACTATTTTCAGGAATTGTACCTGGAAGAAGCTTTTCAATTTTGAGGCGAACGTCTTTCCACATTGAAATAGTTCTTTCATATCTTTCCTCTTCTGAGAGTAGTCCATCATCGAATGCTTCTTTGATGCTATCTGCCTTTTGCCAGCCAGTTGTGATAAGCTCTTTCTTCTCAAGAGGTTCAGTCACAGCGTCCAAACTCCATGTCGTTCCTGAAACCGTAGAATACTTATAGCCAAAAGTTTTTATCTTATCGATAATACTTGGAGCTACCTCGATACCGTATTTCATAACGATTTGATCAACAATTGCAGTTACTTTCTTTAAGTTAACTTCTTCGTTAATATAAGGGAAATCGCTCGGGAATATTGCATTAAAGAGAAGTCTCCCAACAGTAGTCTCAAAAAGCTTACCGTCAAACTTGGCATACTTTTCTTTATCAGATGGAATGACTTTAATCTTTGCCCTGTAGGTGACAATATCGAAGTCTCGCGCAGTGATTGCTTCATTTGGTGATGGAAAATATTTTCCTTCACCTTTTTCTCCAGACACTTCTTTGGTCATCCAATAACATCCAAGCACCATATCCATACGAGGACTCACAATTGACTCTCCAGAACCTGGCTTAAGCAGGTTCTTATTTGCTGCCATGAGCTCGCGAGCTTCCGTTTGAGCAGCTTCTGAAAGTGGAAGGTGAACCGCCATTTGATCTCCGTCGAAGTCAGCGTTAAATGCTGAACAAACAAGCGGATGTAGTGATATAGCATTTCCTTCAATAAGCTTTGGATTAAATGCTTGAATACCAAGGCGGTGAAGTGTCGGCGCACGGTTAAGAAGGACGTACTTTCCTTTAATCACTTCTTCAAGTATTGCCCACACTTCTGGTATACCGTCTTCGATGAGCTTCGATGCACCACGAATGTTAAAGGCGAGCTCTTGAGCGAGTAACTTTGAAATCACAAATGGCCTGAAAAGTTCAAGTGCCATATGCTTCGGAAGTCCACATTCATTAAGAGAGAGTTGCGGACCAACGACGATAACAGAACGCGCAGAGTAGTCAACACGCTTTCCAAGCAGGTTACCTCGAAGTAGCCCTTGCTTACCTTTTAGGTTATCAGAAAGACTCTTGAGCTGTCTCTTGGTATTCATTGACATAACAGCGTCTTGTCCATGACGAGCAGAGTTATCGATAAGAGCGTCAACTGCTTCTTGCAAGATACGCTTCTCATTTCTAAGAATAACGTCAGGAGCTCCGATTTCAATGAGCTTCTTAAGACGATTATTTCTGTTGATAACACGGCGATAAAGATCGTTCACATCTGACGCAGCGTATCGCCCTCCTTCGAGAGCCACCATAGGGCGAATTCCAGGAGGAATAAGTGGGAGCGCGGTGATGAACATCCACTCTGGTCGTATCTTTGCGTTGATGAATGCTCTGATCAGAGAAAGTCTTCTCTCTGCCTTATCTTTTTCAAGTGAACCCATCTTTGGAAGGGCTTCTTTTATCTTTACCTCAAGCGCATTTAAGTCAACTGTTTTGAGAATATTATAGAGCGCTTCAGCACCAATACTTGCTTCAAAGCAAGAGCTATACTTCATAGAAAAACGATGATACGCCAGCTCGTCAAGAATTTTCCAAGGACGAATCTCATCTATTTCTTTCTTAGTCGCGCTCAGCATCTCGCGCAATTTGTCTTGCGTCTTCTCATCGCTTGAGCTTTTTATTTTTGCCTTGAATTCACTATCAAGATCACGGAGTATGACTTCTTTTTGCGCTTCATTCACAGAGTGAATGATATACCCAGCAAAGTAAACCACCTTTTCAACATCAGAAACTGGAGCGGCAAGAATATTCGCAACTCTTGAAGGAACAGTACGAAGGAACCAAATGTGCGCTACAGGGACAGCAAGCTCGATATGCCCCATTCTTTCACGGCGTACTATAGAGTGCGTTACTTCTACGCCACATTTCTCACAAATAATCCCTTTATAACGAATACGTCTGTACTTTCCGCAATAGCATTCGAAGTCTTTTTCAGGTCCGAATATTCTTTCGTCAAAGAGTCCATATCTTTCAGAACGACCAGTACGATAGTTGATGGTCTCAGGTTTCGTCACTTCTCCAAATGACCAAGAGCGTATTGCTTCTGGTGATGCAATCTTGATGCCAAGAGCGGTGAAATTCGTTGTATCTATTGTTTTCATAATTTTTGTGAGAGTGATTATGCTTGCGTTCCATTACCACTTATAAAGTCGTCTTCAAATCTTTCTTTCTCTCCTTGAGGAGTCACATCGAGTGCTAAGCCTCTTAGTGTATTTAACATTACCGTAAAGGAAGCTGGTGTACCCGGCTCTCTAATATCCTCTCCTTTAATGATGCTATCAAAAGCCTGTGACCTTCCCGTGATATCGTCAGACTTAACAGTAAGCATTTCGCGGAGTATATGCGAAGCGCCGTATCCTTCAAGAGCCCACACTTCCATTTCTCCAAAACGCTGACCTCCCCCTTGCGCTTTTCCACCAAGTGGCTGCTGTGTTATGAGAGAGTAAGGACCGATAGAACGCATGTGTATCTTGTCTTCAACCATATGATGAAGCTTCATAATGTACATGTACCCGATTGCCGTTTCTTTTTCAAACGCATCACCAGTTCTTCCATCATAAAGCTGTACTGTACCGCTTTCATTATGTCCTGCCTTCTTTAATTCCGACTTTATTTCAGCGTCCGTTGCTCCTTGGAAAGGAGGTACTACTGCTTGGTAGCCAAGCGAATGTGCTGCAAGACCTAAATGCATTTCAAGTATTTGCCCTAAGTTCATACGAGATGGGACACCGAGCGGAGTAAGTAATATATCTACCGGTGTTCCGTCTGCCATGTATGGCATTTCTTCTACTGGTAAGATGGTTGAGATAACACCTTTGTTACCGTGGCGTCCTGCAAGCTTGTCTCCAACAGAAATATTTCTCACTTGCGCCACTTCTACGTGTATACGCTTGATAATACCGCTTTCAAGCTGATCTCCTCTTTCACGGGTAAATATTTTTACTCCGATGACACGACCGCGCTTTCCATGGTCAAGGCGTAGTGATGAGTCTTTCACATCTCTTACTTTTTCTCCGAATATAGAACGAAGTAGTCTTTCTTCTGGAGTGAGTTCAGTCTCACCTTTTGGCGTAATTTTACCGACAAGTATATCTCCTGGCCTTATTTCTGCACCAACGCGAACGATACCCTCTTCATCGAGATTCTTAAGTTTTCCTTCTCCAACATTCGGTATGTCATGAGTGGTAACTTCGGGGCCAAGCTTAGTGTCACGAACATTACAAACGAATTCTTCTATATGTATAGAACTAAATTTACTATC
The DNA here is from genome assembly GCA_043751115.1 of bacterium. Lineage (GTDB taxonomy): Bacteria > Patescibacteriota > Minisyncoccia > Phycocordibacterales > UBA5272 > UBA11704. The sequence goes on from JAYVAE010000042.1 coordinate 4,836, forward strand.
TTTCACTAATCTTTCAGAAAGAATAATAGCGTCTTCATAGTTCGCACCATTCCAGCTCATGAAGCCCACGAGAACGTTGTGTCCGAGAGCAATTTGCCCATTATCAGATGTGGCAGCATCTGCGAGTACATCACCCTTTTTCACTTTGTCCTTCACAGAAACAATAGGTCTCTGGTGGAAGACGTTAAAGGCATTCGTTCTAGAGAAAGTGATGAGTGGATACGTCTTTTCTTTTTTACTTTCTTTGACGACTATTTTATCGGCGTCGACATAGGAGACTTCTCCATCTTCTTCTGCCATGACGAGACGTCCGATATGACGAGCTGCTTCATGTTCCATACCAGTAGCGACTAGCGGCGCTTCAGGTATCATGAGCGGTACTGCTTGCTTTTGCATATTACTTCCCATGAGTGCTCTCGTTGAGTCGTCACTTTCAAGGAAAGGAATCATCGAAGTTGCTACTGAGAAAGCTTGATTGACTGCTACGTCGATATAATCAACTTCATATTTATCAACGAGCGCTGGCTGAGCACTCTTTCTCGCACTCACCTTCTCATCGAGAAGATTGCCGTCTTTATCATAAGCAACTCCAGCATGAGCTATAATGTACCTTTCTTCTTCGAGGGCGTTCATATACACAATCTCTTTTGTAATTTTTCCATTCTTTACTTTGACATAGGGTGTCTCAATAATTCCAAATTCGTTGATACGCGCATAAATCGAGAGGCGAAGAATAAGACCAATGTTTGGACCTTCTGGAGTATGTATTGGACACACACGGCCATAGTGGCTGGTGTGTACGTCACGCACTTCAAAGCCAGCACGCTCACGCGTCAGTCCTCCTGGACCAAGAGCAGAAAGAGTACGAGAATGCTCTACTTCTGCAAGGAGATTTTCTTGATTCATGAACTGAGAAAGCTGGTTAGTCGTGAAGAATTCTTTGATACGAGCTTGTAGCGGACGCTGATTGACAAGAGCGATAGGGAGGGTCGTGTCAGGATCGATAACCGACATTTTATCCTGAATATTTCTCTTCATTTGCATCATACCGGTACGAATTTTCAGCTCCATCATTTCTCCAACATAGCGAACACGACGAGCACCAAGGTGATCGATATCGTCTTCTACTGCTTTCGGATTATTGTTCATCTCAACAATGTGATTGATGATACACACAAGGTCATCCGAAGAAAGGGTTCTTCTTTGAGCTTCCTTACCATCAGTCGGGAATCCAAAACGCTTATTAAAGCGAAATCGTCCGACAGGAGAAAGGTCGTAACGCTCAGGGCCTAAGATGGTATCAATATGTTCTTTTGCATTGTCCGCAGTGGCAAGGTCTCCATCCCTGAGTCTTTTATACATTTCTATATATGCCTCATGTACTGTCTTTATTTCTTCGCGCTGTAAAAGATTTTGCATGAGCTTCTTTGCATTCTCACCAACGAAGGCATTCATAATTTTTTCATCAGTATCAAGCCCGAGCACGCGAAGGAGCGCAATCACTGAAAACTTTCTTTTTTTATCGATACGAACAACCATAGATCCATCGGCTTCGGTGCCTATTTCTATCCACACACCGCGTGATGGAATAATTTTTGCCCCGAAATAACGCTTGCCTTTACTCTCTTCTACATCGAAGAATGCTCCGAATGACCTCACCAGCTGTGGCACAACAACACGCTCAATACCGTTAATGATAAACGTGCCGTGTACGGTCATAAGCGGAAAATCCGCCATGAATATTTCTTGTTCTTTGACGGTGTTTAATATTTTATTGAAAAGCTTTACTTTAGCTCTAAGCGGAGCTTCATAAGAAAGCTTGTTTTCTTTTGCGTAAACCTCGTCATATTTTGGACCAGAAATCTCAAATGAGAGAAATTCTAATTCAAATTTCTTCTCTGAATAGTCCTTTATAGGAGAAAATTCTTTGAAGATAGACGCAATGCTCTTTCCTGTCAAATCTCTATAGGAAAAGATCTGATTTTCAACTAAGTTTGGAATCTTAGTGAGTGGTTCTTTATACTTTCCAAAAACCTTTATCGGAAGAGCTTTTTTTTGTGACATAATGATGCGTTAAAACTACTTTGAGGAAAAGTCACAGAAAAGTTAAAAGGACTTTTTCAAAAAAGTAGTATTGGCGATTAATTACCCTAATAATAAATCGCTATATTGAGCAGCACCAGAGTAACTCAATCGTAGTTCAAATAGCTCACGTATTCTATCACAAAGTGGAAATAAAGCAAGTGAATTTCTTCTCGAGTATTCATTAAGCATTCATGAGTCAAAAAGTGACGTAAAAATGATCATTCGGGCTGAACATTTAGAGTAGGTGAGCGATAACTATGAATGGTGAGCCGCAATTCACAACAAAAAAGAAGGAGTACAAAGTATACTGATATAAACTTTAGTTACTTATGAATATACTTATCGTCACTGGAAATCCAAAAGAAACGAATCACACAACGCTCATTGCAAAAACGTATAAAAGGATCTCTGAAAAAAATGGACACATTGTCAAATCAATAGACGTGTATGGTAGTGAGTACTCCCTAAAGTATTCAAGGGTGACCAAACTTCGTGATGACAATCCAGATAAAAAGATTATACAAGCATCACAAGAACTCATTACCTGGGCAGAAGAAATAGTGTTTATTCACCCTGTTTGGTGGTCTAATCTTCCTGCCGGTTTAAAGAACTGGATAGACTGTGTTTTTGTGCCTGGCTTCGCCTACAAATATGTAAATGGTCGCCCCGAGATAATGCTGGGGAGTAAAAAAGCAAAACTTTTTTGTACCGCAGGATCATATGCCCCCTATTATAACTTTCCTATCGTCAAGCTTTTTACTCCACTTCATTTAGTATGGCGCTATGCCATGCTCGACTTTTTCGGTATTGAGCTCATCGACTTTAAAGTGTGCGACAAAATGAATGTAAATAATAGTTGTCCTCCAAAGGGGTGTTTTGAAACATACCTTCGCCGTATTGAATACTCAGCAGAGTTTATCCATTAAATTCAGTTAGGTAATTTTTGCCTTCCCTGTATCTCATTTGAATAATGATGATGTTACAGAATAGAATACGAAACAGTATTTTTTCAAAAAGTACAAAAACGGGCTCATGCCCGCTTTTGTAACTTTATAGTAAGAGTATAGACTACTTAACCTCTTTCAAGTACGCGAGCATTGTATCTGCTCCTGAAACTTCAAATGGATCTGAGTCAATGTTATCTCCAAAGCCGTTCTCAGCAAATACTTGCTTTATGGTTCCATCTTCAACAAGCATAGAGTATCTCCATGATCTCTCACCGAAACCGACATTATCTTTTTTGACGAGCATGCCGAGTGCCCTTGCGAATTCTCCATTGCCATCAGGAAGCATAAATATATTTTTAGTACCAAGCTTTTGCGCCCATTGATACATGACGAATGCGTCATTGACCGATGAGCAGACAATAGTATCTACTCCAAGCGCCTTAAAGTCCTCAAACTTTGCGTCATATCCGGGAGCATGTGTCGTCGAGCATGTTGGAGTGAAAGCTCCAGGAAGCGCGAAGAACACGACTTTCTTTCCTGCAAAAAGCTCATTAGTCGTTAAGTCATGCCACTTGAAAGGATTTTCTCCTCCGAGCGAGTCGTCACGCACACGAGTTTTAAAGGTTACTTCTGGTACTTTTGTACCGATTAAATTTTGTGACATAGATTGTAGTGCGTTATTAGTTATTCGTAATTGGTAATTCGTTGTTAGTTCTAAGTTCTAAGTTCTAAGTTAAAGCTGATGACTACTAGCTAATTATCTTCACAATTTTTGCTATAGAAGACTGCTTACTTGCGGTGTAAGGATGTTCAGCTTCCGCAAAGGCGCAGACGGCGAATGTCGCGAGCACTTGCGAGAGCGCTTGCTTTGCTGCTGAAAGCTGCTCTGCTATTTTGGTACAGTCGCCTTCCTCATCTATCATTTTGGCAATACCACGAAGCTGTCCCTCCAAACGCGCAATGCGATTTTTTAAATCTTTCTTTTTTGTCTCATCTTCTATACGCATGCCGTGTAGTATATACCGTAGGGGGTATAGGAGCAAGTAAAAAATGCAATCTAAGATTTTTGAAAAATGCAATAATAATTAAGACATTCGTAGTTTTTTCCAAAGTATTCAGGTTTTTTAAGAATTTTTTCCACCTAATGATCTTAAAGACTTTATACATTTCTATCATTTCTTCTGGATCAAAAGCTCTTTCAAGTTTTCCTGTTTTCAAGTGACAAAATAAGTTTTTATGTTGGGTAGGTTTATATATTCCACTTTTTGTATGATATTCATCGTTTGGAGAAAGAGTGCTTACGAAAAAATATCCACCCGGTTTAAGAACTCTTAATGTTTCTTTTACTGCAAACAACCTACCCCCATCACTTTCTATATCACATGAGCCAAAACAGTCTATAACAAAATTAAAAGAGTTATCTTGATACTTCCAAGACTTTGTAGCGTCAGCAACACTAAGGAGAGTAGACACACTTTTACTTTTACCTCGTTCTACAGCTACTTTTATAGCATGAGAAGAAAAATCAAAACCGGACATATGATGCCCTTGAGCAGATAAACATAGAGTGTTTCTTCCTTTACCGCAACAAATTTCAAGACCAAAACTGCTATTAACTGAATGAGACTTTAAGAAATCGTTGAACGCAATAACTCCCCCGGATGGTTTTTCTTCATCCATCTGTTTAAAAGCAAGCGGATGTTCATGCTCTTTTTCCCAGATCTTTATCTGCTGGAGATGTGTATTTTCTTTCGACACAACTACATTATATCAAGTTAGACACCATCAACAAAACAAAAAGCGCCTTTCGGCGCTTTTTGTTTTGTATTTAACGAATTACTCATTACAAATAACCAATAATGAATATTTCCTAACGTCCCTAAAACTCACTTTTGTGAGTTCGGGTGATCGTCCGCAGGGTCTAGAGCGGACGATTTAGCCCCTTCGCCTCGGTACAAAAGTCAGTGAATTCCCTGTCTTAGAACCTCGTCCTGTTCGGCCGATGCGGTGTATATAGGTTTCGTAATTATTTGGTATATCGTAGTTGATAACGAGACTAATGTCTGCGATGTCTATACCACGAGCCGCAACGTCTGTTGCGATAACTGCTTGCACTCGACCACTTGAAAGGTCACGAACAGCACGTTCACGCTCTCTGTTTCTCATATCTCCGTGAAGAGCGAGCACTTTGAAGCCACGCGCAGTGAGTTCATCTGCCAGACCATCAACATGACGCTTCATTTCTCTGAAGATGAGAACTTTTGAGGCGATAGGCTGATTGAGTATTTCGTGAAGTGCCTCAATTTTCTCAGCGTCTGTTGAAGCGCGTACAATATCTTGTGATACTGATGCTGCTGTGTCGCGTCCTTTGATAGAAATAGATACTGGGTCACGTAGGAAGTCGTGGCAAAGTCTCTCAATTTCTTTTGGAAGAGTCGCTGAGAAGAAAAGAGCTTGTTTTTCTTTTGGCATAGCGCCTAAAATGTCACGCATGTCGTCAATGAATCCCATGTCGAGCATTCTATCTGCTTCGTCAAGAACAATACTCTCAAACATAGACATTTTTATTTTGCCACGTTCGATAATATCTTTGACGCGTCCTGGCGTGCCGATGACGACGTGTACGCCGAGATCGAGCTCCTTAAGCTGACGCATGATAGGGGCGCCACCGACGCATGATACTGAGAAAAGCTTCATGCCGAGTGTAAGGTCGATAAATTGCTGCTCGATTTGAAGCGCAAGCTCACGAGTTGGTGTGAGTATCATCACTTTTTGACTTCCGTCTTGCACCAATTTATTGATAAGTGGCACAAGGAATGCTGCTGTTTTCCCTGAGCCAGTAGTTGCAATACCGATAACATCGCGTCCGCTAATTACTATTGGTATTGCCTGATCTTGTATTGGTGAAGGCTTCTCGAGACCTTTTTTGATAAGATTTTTTGCGAGAAGTTCATGAATACCAAAGTCTGCAAAAGTATGCTTTGCTGTATAATTTTCTATACCAGCTACCGCTATTTCTTTATTAATAAAAAGATTTTCGTCGATAAAGTCCTTTTTGAAACCTCTTTTAGCGTTGAAAGCGCGTGGTGCAGAATTCCCTCTGTAACCACCCCCTCTTCCTCCAGAAGAAAAGCCACTGCTTCTTCCAGCGCCACTTCTACTACTTCCCCCTCTACTAAAATTCCCCGCACGCGTGGATGATCCACGTGAGTCACTACCCCCGGTTGTAATGGTGTACATAAATTGAAAAAACTATTGTGCTTTCTTTATCACACAATAGATCTTTCAGAAGAAACTGGTAACAGAAAGCAGATCGTATGACAAACAAAACGATATAATAATAAAAGTAGTATAGCAAAGATTGTTTCTTTTGTCAAACTTATGGCAAACGACCTTTTATAAATCAATTCCCCTTCTCTTCAAATCTTGCTCTGTTTCAAACTCAAGATAATTTTGGGTAAGCTCTTCACCTTTCTTTATATTTCTTTTAGCAATGAGCCAAGCGTCTTGATGTGAAGAATCTTGCGTCAGATTACTCTCATTAGAATGATTGATAAATTTTGAATTATCAAAATCGACATGCCAAACTTTATCTGTCTCGACCCAGAACCCCCAATATTTTACCTCTTCTTTTTCAAGATAAGTCAGCATGTCAAATTTCTCTTGGGAAATATTTACGTCCAATAGCGGGCTGGCAGAATAGACGAGTTCGCCTTTCAAAACGTCTTGGTCAGCAAACAAACCAATGCCGTGAAAACCTGACTTATCTAGCTTATATTTTATGTGAATCATGATGCCATAATTTTACTCTTTTACTTTTATTTTTTCAAACTTTCTCCCTGACTGACCAATGTACTTTTTTGCTAAAAAGTCATCTCACACTCGAGTCGTCACTCTCCGTGAGTCAGTCAAAGAGAAAGTTTATGATTTAGGGTTGAACCAATAATACCCAAAAGTTTGTTTGGAAAAACTCGCGCAGTGCGGCCAGCGCGAGCGTGAACGAATTTTTCAGCAGAAAAATATCGTGTTTTCGTAAAACAAACTTTTAAAAGAGAGGTACTTTGAATGGAATGAAGAATATTAAACAAAAATAGACTTTACCTCTTCTCTATCATCACCGCGCATTCATGATAATAAGGGTCTAGGAGAAATGAATACACATGATAGCCGGCATTTCTGATAAGCTCTTCAATGCCTTTTCTTTGCGTGATATCAAACTCGAGAAAAAGTGACCCGCCATCTTTTAAATATTTACTCGCGCCTTCAATAATTTGTTTATGAAAATAAAAGCCCCCTTCTCTGTCAAAGAAAGCAAGGCTGGGCTCTGCGTGTAGTTCAGACATAACTTCCTCTTTCATAGAGGCTGGCACATATGGCGGTACGGCAAAAATGACGTCATAAAAGTCCTCTTTCGCGCCTTCCCACACACTCCCTGTCTTTACCTCGTATCTTTCAGTGGCGAATTTATTTTTCTCGGCAGAAAGCTCAATTTGCCTCTTCAGCTTCGCATCAAGCTCAATAAAAGTCACGTGAGAAAATGGAATGTTTTTAAGCGATGCGAGTCCCACACAACCCGACCCAGAAAAAAGATCGAGTACTTCAAAATCTATATCTCCTTTTTCTTCAAGTCTCTCCCCTCTTATTTCTTGATACTTTTTACTTCCTAAAATGGCATGTAGTGCCTGCTCTACCCAAAACTCAGTCTCTTTTCTGGGTATCATGGGCCGAAGCGTAAGGTCTACGAGCGCATCTGAAAACTTAATTTCTCCCATAATATATTCAAAGGCTTCCCCTTCCGCCATCTTCACAACGTCAAGAAGAAACTTACTCGTCTCTCTTCCTCCATATTTTATTTTCCTTAGGTCTTCAACCTTTTTTTCGAAGAGCATGATTGCTTGCCGTTTTTATAACTTAAAAGTATTTTAAGAATATCTACCTAAACTACCTATTTTTTTCACTAAGCATCTGTGTAAGTGTATTTTTAATGGTATGAAATAATCCAAATTTATTAAACTCTTGGTGATAATTTCGACCCCAGAGCTCGGTCAATTCTTTTTCTATAGCCCTATCATATAAAACTACGCTCGCACTCTCGCTGGTTGAGCCATCTGTAGCCTGCGAAATATTTTTCTTAATCTCATAATACTTTCTAAATGCCATTCGAAAGAAGTGTGAGCCTGCGCGGTGTTCACCGTGCATCAAACAAAAGGATCTCTCCAGCTCTGCAAACTTTTCTAACTTTATCCCTAAGTCGATAAAATTTCGAACATTTTCTGGTGAGAGCTCCGTTTCTGCGAGCTCTTCAAGAGTCTGTTCTCTCGGCGATTGTTCTTCCTGCTGCGCCACGCTTCCGCTATTTACTCTACTTGGTCCTTCTAACATACATTAAACGAAGTAAACTGCCTCTATGTTATTTCCATCAGCATCAAGCAAGAATGCTGCGTAATAGTTAGGAGAATAGTGTTCGCGTATTCCAGGCGCTCCATTATCAGTAAAGCCTGCTTCTATTCCTTCTTTATAAAACGCATCCACTGCATCTTTACTTGGTGCGAGAAAGGCCACGTGTACGTCTTTCGATACGACAGAGTGCTTCTCACTCGCTCCCCCCAGCCAAAGCGCATTTGACCCATCTTTGCCAAAACCGACATACCCCTCTCCTTCCATCTGCATCGAAAGCCCGAGTGGAGCGAGGGCTTTCGTATACATCTCTTTTGTTTTGATAATATCACTCACTGTAAAACCAATATGTGCTAGTGTTGTCATAAAGAAGAGTGTAGCAGAAAAGAATAAAATCCCTATTTCTGATCAAGTTCCTCTATTTCTTCAACAGTCAGGAGCGGATAAATATCAAATGTTGGCTCGTCATAGGGGTGAACTTTTCTGACCGCTTCAATAATTTCTTTTGCTTTCTCTCTCTCGCACACTACTTCGACTTTTTCTTCTTCCGCGCTTTCAAGCTCTCCAATATTTCCAAGATGAGGGTTTGCTCCATCATGAGCGAGCCATCTCCCCGTTACTTTCGTAGTGATGGAGCAGTGTGAATAATTCCCGAATACACCAGCACCAGCATCACCTAATACTTTCCTCACAATATCTGCATGACTTGTTGGTACAGTTATGATGATTTTTACTTTTTTGAATTCCATATTATAAAACAATTATAACCCATAACTGAACACCTTGGTCCCTTTTCTTTGTGACTTTGCTTTTTCTATAGTGTCTTGCGTACCACTGCTCCCATTCACCTGAAATGCGTAAAGCTCGTCTGATAAATCAACGATAGTTCCATTTCTTGCGTAGTACGACTCTTTATCGCAAACACTGAAACGAGCATCTTCAATGATGGCCTTAGGGTTTTCTTCATGAACTCTGTCTAGAAGGGTGATGAGACTCTCTGTTTGTTTTTTTGTTATGACACCTTCCTCTGCACGCTTAATATAATGCTTTTTATAGACATCAAAAGGGACAGGAAGACAAATTTTTATCCTCACCTTTGCAAGCCCTTGTGACAACACTTCGTCCACCACGAAAGAGTCTACTCCGAGCGCGCCTCCAGTCACGATGCCATCACCCCTTTCTAATATCTCACGCACCGCAAGCCTTACATCCTTTTCCACTTCTTCTGACGTGAGCTGCCATGTTCCTGATATGCCAATCCAATTCATAAGCAAAGTTTAGCACATAACGTCTATCTAAAAAATATTCCTCAGTTAAATCAGTGATGACTAAAACTATATAGATTTGTTACTTATTTACTTTTTGTAACATTTCAAAGGCAATCTGTGAACAATTATGAAGTCCAAGTTCTTTTTTTGGAATGAATAAGGCTCCTAGGGAGTCATGTCCATCTGCGCCTACTTTAATAACTGAAGTATCGCACAGGGCGGTAAAATATAATCCAACATGGTGAAAATCTTTTACTTCACCTAGATCATTGGTGAACTGACAAAAGTATTCGTTGTAACCTAGGAAGGTAAGCGAGGTAACAGTAACCCCCACTTCTTCTTCAAATTCTCTTTTAAGAGCAACTTCTACCTGTTCACCAAATTCAATTCGTCCACCGGGCAAATCATATAAGCCTTTGTACGGACCGCGTCCTTTTTTGATGACTAAAACTTCATCACCTTTCATGCAGATTCCATAGACTCCGAAATTAAATTGTTGATTGGCTTGTGTTTTCATCTTGAAAGAAATCTTAAAATCTTTTTGTTACTGTGCGTAAGTTTGCTCAATAGCCATAATAACGTTGTCCTTCAAATAGATTTTCATATTCTGTTGACCATTAACTTGATACATCTGCCAAATCATTACATACTCTTCAGGTGAAAGCAAGAACAAATCACGCACTACCGAAGAATAATAACTACCGATAAAGCTAACAACTGCGCCACTAGAAATCTCTCGAGTTATAACAGGAACGTCGGAGATCACTATATATTGTTCGCCGTCACATAAGAAAGTTGCTTGATTGCCAAAAATGTCTTTTTTTGTGTATTTTTCATCTTTATTTTCACAAAGATTATACAGACCCGTCCGTAACTCTGATTTAAAATCAGCAAAATAAAGATTATCTTTTTTATAAACTGACTTTATCGTAACATTTTGATTACTGAGTGATCTATCTATTTTATTGCTAACCTCTACTTTATACAGCGCGTCGTAATTTTTAAATATCTTATCGTACTCTTCCGAAATTTTAAAGTCATTTGAATTTAGGAGTCGACATTCTCTATCATTAATTAAATAAAAAGATCTATGCTTTTTCGCTTTTTCTTTACAAATATCAAGATACGTCAGTTGAATTGTCGTGCTAGCCTGAGCCACCTGATTATTTTGTATCGGAGCGGGAACTTGAGCTGATCCCTCGCTACTTGGGTTCGCTACTTGCTCTAGCCTAGTTGGAGTTGACCCATCCGAACAACGTCCAGGACCACCCGGCGGAGGAATGTTTGGCAAAAATCCCGTCTCACATCTATAGTTAAAACAACTAGGCTCTAGAGTTGAATCACAGTAAATGCCTTCTCTTTTATTATTCTGGTCATTTATAGCTGGTGCCTTACTAACAAAGAAAACATAAATGAGGCCTCCGAGAATCGCTACCGAACTCAAGAATAGTAAAACGAGTTTTAGTGTTATTTTCATAAATTAAATTGTATCACGTAATTTCTCTCCTCCCAAGCTGTAAAAAAGCCTTTCCTCTTTGCGAGAACTGGTAAGCAAAGTAAGGATAGCTATAGCTCTCGTGAGTAGCAGGTGTAGTCGCCTCCTTTATTAAACCCCAATTCATTGTAACGCTTCTCAAATTTCTTCTCTCCTCTTGGAGCATAGACCAATACTTGCTTATGTCCTTTCGACTTCAAAATTTCTACTGCTTTTAAATATAACTCACTCGTAACATTTACTGAGTTTTCTGCTACCGCAAATCTAAATAGCCAAGCAGAGCGTCCATCTTCAAGAAGAGTTACCGTCCCCACAATGTTTCCATTATCTTCGGCAACTAAAATAGCGTCAGACTTAGTATCCGATAATTTTTCTAGTCTTTCGTTAGAGTCTCTGTCTTCGTCAAACTGACCTCCATATGTCGTAGTATCTTTATATAAACTTACGACTGAATCATAATCTTCTCTTTTATAATTTCTGATGAGCATATCAAAATGATACCACGATTAGCTTTGTACTTTTGCGCAAGCTGGTGAAGGAGGTGAGGACTGAGATTATGACAAACTAAGCATCAAAATAGAACCTCTTGTATTCCGCACTCGTCATCTTATCCTCTCCATAACATTCAACGATTGTTATGTTGTCTATTATAAACTCTTCATTTACTGTTTTTGTTTTCAATAATTCAAGTGATTTCTCATATCCTTCTTTTGTTAGATCAGCAAAAGCAAGAGTAACGTGAGGAGTATAATTTACCGCTCTTGGTAACCATGCTTCATATTTTGAAGTAATACTATCTTTTAATTTCTCAAAAAGATTTTTTAAGTCTTCACTTACTTCAACATCTATCCAAACAACATACGGGGAAAGCCCAAGCTGAGCACCTTTCCAATTATCAATACCAGTAAAACCTTTTAATCTGGCGACCACTTTCTTTTGCGTCATACAAAGACTCGTCAATTCTTTTTCGTAAATACTCATTTCTTCTTCCGAAAGAAGTGGTCCATCACCGATAGTAATGTGCGGAAGCCAATCCTCCATACTTCTTCTGGCATTTGTAAGAGTAGATACTTCTTTCTGAAGAGAGCGAACATACTTGTACTGCTCTCCACTTAAGTTAACGATAAGTGAATATGCTTTTTTCATTATTATATTATACACGAAATTTAGTCGATGGGTCCAAGACATGAATTTGGTAATTCAGATTTGGCCACCGTCAGGGACTTTCTTCTTCGCAAACTTATTTTCATCCAAGATGTGAATTTGCTAATTCAAAAGTCTCCTAACTTCGGAGTCACGTTTGACACTCGCTTGCTAGCTCGCCCGGAAAAACCGACAAGCATGACATAGCTCTGGTGGATTTGGCTACAAGTCCACTGCGCGCCGTCGCGCTTGCGGCTCGCTTTGGCCTCGCGGCATGATTTACTAATCACCCACCCCTCGCCATCTCGCCTGCTGGCTCAATATGGCTACGGCCTTCAAATCTCCTCGCGGTTCGATTTACTAATCGCCAACGTAAGTGACGCAGGTCATGATGGGACTTGGCGATTGTTAAGGTATTTTATTTCGTCACTTTGTGACTCATAAAGCACTCTTAACTTTCGCCTAAAGAAAAACCGACAAGCAATTTCTTTTAAAAATACTTCGCTCAATTTTTAAAAGAAATTCTTGTATACCGGTTTTTCGTTCAAGTCTCCTCTCGGTTCGATTTACTAATCGCCAACGAAAATGACTTGGGTCATTTTCTTAGGCCGCGCAAATACAAAAAAGTCTCATCTTTATGATGAGACTTTTTTGTATTTGCGCGGCCGATGGGACTTGAACCCACGATCCCTACCGTGACAGGGTAGTGCTTTAGCCAGCTAAGCTACGGCCGCAATTACACAAACTGGCACTATATTTCTCATTCGAGAATAGCAGGATTATAACACGTGCGAAGCTTATTGTGAAGCAAAACTCTCCCAGAGAATATATTTTAACTCGTGCTACACTGTGCAAACTTGTTTCAAAAATTATTAATAATAAAAAGTATTCTTCACCTTCACTCACCTTTATGGCAACCTTTTCACTCAAAAAATATATTAGTAAAGTATACGCTTACGAACTTTACAATGAGCTTTTCAAAACACACAAAGTCTCTGCATTTTTTGAAATTAGTGACAGTGTCCCAAGAAAAGCAGCTCTCGATATTATACAAGACACTTTCAAAGGAATCGATATCGGTAAAAGAATTGACATAGAGAAAGAAATCGCTTATATTTTTACCTTTTCGACTGTTCATGCTGCCACACTTTACAAAAAGCTAATCGAAAAGGAGCTAGGCGTTCCCTTCGAGCCAGAAATAGAATGCGCATCCGACGCGGACCTCGTCCTTTACTGTTATCTTCGTCATAGAAATCTTCTTGAAAAAGTACTTTTCCTTCATGATTTTTATATGAGCAAGTCATACACAACCTACGAGGCGCTCAAAAATGAAAATGAAGCTTTGGCAGACTTTGAGGAGAAATTGAAGGAATTGACCAAAGACTTCGAACGATTTGCGAATAAAGATGACAACGCGACTGAGTGCAAAATTGTGTATGAAGAAGTAGATAAAGTACTCTACCTCTCCGTACTCTTTGAAGGGCGCTACGAAAGTGTCCCAAAAATTAACAAAGAAAGTGGCGAGCTCGACCGAACGCATAGTATACGAAAAGTAGAACGTGTTTTTATTTGCTGGGTGAAAGAAGAGGAGAGAGTACTCATTCGCGGCACTGTGGGGCGAAGTGCTCTCATTAACTTCCTTGACTCATTCCTTCGCATAGCGTGCGAGTCAGTGTATGAAGGGAAGACCGAAAGCTTTGACCTTGATCCATTCAAAAATCTTAGCTTTGACTTCACAACCTTTAATAAAGGGACACCGCTTCTAAGGTGGAAAATAAAAGGCATAGCTCTTTCCTACGCGAATGGTAAAAAGAAAATTCGTCTCGCGCTTCCGTCCGAGCAACATGCAGTGGGTCTTGCACCACTCTCTGAGACCTTAAACGATCTCGGCATGATTTCTAAGTATGACTCTTTTGCTATAGACACTGTCACTCTCGTCTTTACTTTTGCAGATAAAGCACATGAAGGAAAGTCCATCAGCGTGAGCACGACGCTCTCGCCGAAGAGAAATGGCCTTTGCCCACTCTTTACAGAGCATAACCATGTACGAAAACTACTGACCCTCTCGGGAATTGATAGAGGGTTTGTAAGTGAAGAAAAGTAAACTTTATTTCTCTTTGCTTTACTGACACGATGGAAGACACTCAGATAGACGAGAATGCGAAAATAGTTTGGGACTACATGCTAATGCATCAAGAGCTCAGAAAAATGGATGCCATTTTTGCATTAGGTTCAAATGACGTCCGTACCGCTGAAAAGGCAGCTGACTTATACAAAGAAGGCCTTGCTCCCTATATTATTTGCTCAAGGGGTTTCGGTAAAATGACAAAGTTTGATAAACCTGAAGCTGAAGTTTTTAAACAAGTAATTTTGGCACGCGGAGTTCCAGAAGCAGTTGTTATTACCGAACCTTTGGCCACCAACACTGGAGAAAATATTCTTTTTACTAAAAAACTACTCAAAGAACTTGGGCACAACTTTACTTCATTTATTTTAGTACAAAAGCCGTACATGGAAAGGAGGACTTTTGCTACTTTTAAGAAGCAATGGACTGAACCTGAATGCATTGTTACCTCCCCCCTTGTTTCCTATGAAGAGGATAGCAAGGACAAAATCTTTCGTGACAAGTTTATAGCCGTTATGGTTGGCGACCTGATTCGTATCAAAGAATATCCAAAACTTGGATTTCAAATTGAGCAAGAAATACCAGCTGACGTATGGGAAGCTGGGCAAAAACTTTTGTGTACTGGTTTTGATAAA
The DNA here is from genome assembly GCA_043751115.1 of bacterium. Classification (GTDB taxonomy): domain Bacteria; phylum Patescibacteriota; class Minisyncoccia; order Phycocordibacterales; family UBA5272; genus UBA11704. Next base: position 19,931 of record JAYVAE010000042.1, read on the forward strand.
TACAATATCAAATAGATTTTAAAATATGAGTGGGTGGACATAGCATCTAATTCATCGCTTGAAATCTTTGCTTAATATCTTTTCTTCTTTTTTAAACTTTCTTTCTGAATTTCAGTGATCATGGAAAAAGTATACTCGAGAAATGCAGAAATGAAAATAACACCCACATGGGTGTTATTTTCATTTCTGTGTCGGTGGCGGGAATTGAACCTGCGACCTTCTCTTTATGAGTGAGATGCTCTAACCAACTGAGCTACACCGACATGTATGTAAACACTATTTAGTACCGATATTTATACCATAAAACGAGTATATTTTCAAATGGACTAGTGCGTGCGGGGGGCAGGAATCGACTACAAATCTTTTTTCGGTCCAAGACAGCGTCCAAGACGTTCACGTGCTCGTTCAGCGACTGCCGGCTCGTCGCCACTCAAAAAGTTCGCTTTGGCCTCCCGGCATGATTTACTAATCACCCGCTGCTCGCGGTTTCTTTTGTTAAAGAAACATCGCTGCGCCCTTCGATTCTTAGCTAGCAAGCGATGAGCGACCACGCGAACGTCTTGGACGCTGTCTTCTGACCTGACGCAAGCATTATGCCTCTCGGCACGATTTACTAATCGGCAGTTGGCTTACAGCAAGAATCGGTCACAGATAACTCATTCGTCGCCACTCATGAGTTTCCGCGACCCCGCCTCACTCGTTTTTCTTGCTAGAAAAACATAGTTCCGGCCTTCGATTCCTGACGCAAGCAAAGCAGTTTGCTTGCTCCCCCGCAACAGAAATAACAAAAAACCGAGCAATGCTCGGTCTTTTGTTATTTCTGTTGCGGGGGCAGGAATCGAACCTGCGTCTCGAGGTTATGAGCCTCGCGAATTACCTTTACTCTACCCCGCTATGTTTATTTTGTGAACTTTCCATTTTTTTGCAGTTACTTCTGCCCGGTTGTGAGGCTATTACTTCCTCTTTGCAAATTACCTTTACCTTGCTAGCGATTGCTTCAAGGTTCATAAAGAATAGCATAAAAAAGATATTTTGTCCAAAGCTAAAACTTTTTCTTTACTAAAGAAAAATGATACACTATAGGCACTATGCAACAAGAAATAAAAGCACAAATCAAAACAGCAATGATGGCAAAGGACATGGATAGACTCGGCGTCCTTCGTCTCATCCTCGCTTCCTTTACCAACGAACTCGTAAGCCAAGGTCACCCGCCGACAGATCCTCTTTCTGACGAAGACTGTATGAAAGTCATTAAAAGAATGGCAAAACAGCGAAAGGATTCTATAGAACAGTTCACAAGTGGCGCTCGCCCCGATCTCGCAGAGACAGAGAGTGCTGAGCTTGCTATCATTGAGGCGCTACTCCCTGCTCAAATGAGTTTAGAAGAAATTGAAAGAAAGATACAGGCAAAAATTGCTGAATCCCCAGTTGACCCTAGTAAAAAAGGACAGTTCATTGGTATGATGTGCAAGGAACTTGGAGAAACCGCGGATGGAGCTCTCGTAAAACAAGTTGTGGATAAGCTCGTAAATTAATTTCTTGCATCTATGGAAGGAAACTCCATGCGGAATAACCGAAGTGATTTCGATAGGCGTCGCTTGCCTGAAGATACAGCGAGAATTGGTGAAAATATTACAGAAGAAAGGAAGAAGGTTCTTCTCGATGGACTGAAAGTAGCATTTGAAACAAGGTGCCATGAGCTATCTGAGCAAAGACTAATAATTGGATACCAAAACCTTTCTCTATTAATAAAAAGCTTTCCTCAAACACCACTTGAGGAACGGCAATTTCTTATTGCTAAGCTAAATACACTTATTATTGAGAAAAGAAATGATAGGCGTGTCAAAGAAGCCTCATTCACTCCTCTCGAGAACCCTCCAGAAATCGTTGTCCCTATCGAGGCCTATGAAGTACCTATACTCACTAGCAAGCCTTTGCGAGTTGCTCCAACGAAAGCAAACAAATGGTCTCGAAGAGGGGCAGGTCTCGTCACTCCTAGTATTCCAGCGGATGTAGCAGCGAAATTTCGTCTCGCATCAGGAGACAAGCCAGAACGAGAGGAAGTCTAAAGTGATATCCCGACCGCACTTTAGACTAAGCGCCCGAGCTCATTGCTCGGGTTTGCTTGACCTATACTATCAATAATCAATATCAAAATCTACAACATTTCTATTTGTCACTCACTTGCGTCCCCACACACGTTACCGGCATAGAAGTAAAAAGCATGTCCCCAAGTTTTGGTTTCTTTGGATCTTGTCTCCTGAACTCAAGAAGGCAGGCATCGCTCGTGAGGAGCGCAGGCACGCGCACACTAAAAGGTACAAATCCAAAACCGCTTACATTGTATCTCGTATACGCTCTCGCTGTTGCGATGGGGACGCCATCTGCCCTTCTTATAACCACCCACATCGTTCCGTCTTCTTTATCAAATAAATCTGTACGGGCATAGCCATAAATAGTTTCCCCCATTCTTATTTCTTGACCAGAGCGAATACTAATAGACTGCACAAGCATACTAAATCCACTACGCTTTAAACTGCTGTCTTCTATTGTTACATCTTTCATGACCGCAACTGGAGTCTCTTGCGGAGTTGGAAGCCTTATCTCCATAAATGTAAGCTTCGACCTGAGCCAGTCCATGGAGCTTTTTGGAATGATACTGACAACAATAAAAAATGCCAAAAGAGATACGGTCAGTATTTTTGCGAGCTTGAGTGAATGCTCTTGTAGCCATTTAAGTGTCTCCATATTACTTTTTTATATTCTTGAGTCCACAAGCATTATCCGCCCAAAGCCCGACCTTCGTTACCCTTGCCAGGTTTTGAGATTTTTTAAAGTCTTCTTGATACTTATATGGGCGAAGATACGTATATTCATAAGCGTAACCCTCGGCTATCATTTTTCTATTGAGCATTTGTCCATCTTCCAAATAAACATAAGCAAGTAATCTCCCGTACTTATCACGCTCTCCCTGAGTAGTATCTGTTTCAATATACACATTCTTTGCATCAGCAAGCTCTTTCATGTGATTACTCGCCTCTTTGCCAAAACATTCCACAGGCCTCCTTGGATCTACTGTCTCAGGAGTGTTGATACCAATCAGTCTTACCTTTTCTTCTTTATCACCAAGTCTGAGAGTGAGTGTGTCTCCATCGACCACACGAGCGACTTGATAGAGATTGCCACTTAATCTTGGTTCTGAAGTCAGTCTTACTTCATCTCTGGTGAGAAAATCGTTTGGAACAACTTTACCAATTTTTACATTATATTCTTGAATGAGGGCGATCACAACAAAGAAAAGTAGCGCTGCGATAAATCTTTTTGCTCCCCTTGGTACTTGGCTTGCTCCAGATGCTGACATACAATTAGTATACTAGCAGACGAGAGGGTTTTCCACTTTTTTAAGGGTTCGCGCAAGAATGATGAGTAACAGTAAGACGACGGCACTAAGAATAAACGAGCTATTAAAAAAAATTGAAGATAGAGCTGTTATGCCAAATGATGAGAAAAGTGCAAAGGCAAGTCCTCCACAAGCCGCGCATGATGCGCCAAATATAGCGAGTAAGCTCGTGACCAGTATAGAAGCCTTCTCTGCATGAAGCTTCTCATTTCTTATTTTCATATACGAGTAAAAAAGTATAACGATAAAACTTTGTAGAAGCGCGATGAGAAGGAGAAGGATAAGCTCTAGCAAAGAAAAGGCACTTGAGACATCAAAGAGCACTGAAAGAAAAAGTACTAACTTTTTGTATACTCCAAGCTCAAAGGTGAGAACCGTAAAAGCATTTGCTCCATTTTTAAAAAGAAGGAATGTGACGACAAAGGAAAGAAATACAAGTATCGTTAGAAAACGATTATCGTATATTTTTTGAAAGAGAAGAGATATATACTTAAGAAAAAGTTTCACTCGCTTAGTATAGCAGAAACAAGAAAGTAATTTTAAAAGAATGCTGTAAAACTGTGTGAAAAGGGATTCACTTTTTTGAACTCTAACTCTTATCGCTTCGCTCTTATATATCGCTCTTGTCGTAACTTTTGTCACCGAGGAGATTCTCAAACTCTTTTAATTCGTCTTCAACGACAGCTCCCCATTCTTTTTCATTTCCTTTGATTGCCCTTAATTTTGCCTTAAAGTTTATATACAGCGGGTAGATGAGCTCCTTATTATCAACAAGTGTTCTGGCGAATTCTTCTTGTTCTACAATAGTTAAATAGCCAATTCCAAGAGAAAAGGCCCTTTGCTCTTCAAAAGTAAGATCAGAGTCTGCAAGTATGGTTTCGAGTTTTTCGATGACAGTCATAAGTAATATTATATTATATCACAATACGGTTATCTTGTCAATTTTATATCCACAGCATCACCTTGTGCCGAAACAGCCATCGCTGCAATTTTTGACATGAGGAGAAGTGACCTTACAACTTCGGAGTTACCCAAATCTTGTAACCTTGCCCTTTCAACTGCAATTCTCCCCTTCTGTTCTTCGCTTATGCCTACACGCCTTACAGTATCTTCTGCATTTCCTATAACCGAGTGTAATGTGTGTTCTAATGACATGAGTTTTTTAAATGAGATTTTTAAATGAGATAGCTTGATGAGATGAGTATACTCTCCTCATTCTCTCTCGCGCAAGTGCCCGAATCGTGTTATAATGCTGTCACTCAAAAAGAAAAATTATTTTTGTTTTTGAGCAAGGAATGAGCCCTCGCGTCATCCCAGAAAGACTGTACTCAGGCTTATCTGGGATCCAGAATTGAGCGAATAACTAGTTACGAATAACTTAGTTACATTGGGGGCATTTCTTAAGTCTTGTGACTTGTTTCTTATATCTTGTAAAATTGGGGTATCGTCTAATGGTAGGACATCAGCTAGCGTAGTTCACGAAGCGGTCAAATACAGTGGTCCTGAATCAGGACCAAAACATTAGCAGATATACTCAGATATGATAAGGTGAGTAAAAAATATTGGGGTATCGTCTAATGGTAGGACATCAGGTTTTGGTCCTGAGTATCGAGGTTCGAGTCCTTGTACCCCAGCCAAGTTTCGGAATTCGTTTTTTCGCCAAAATTCGGAGCGTCGCGAGGCATAGCTCTGAATTTTGGCGAAAACGGCGATTCTATTTTTTTGCTGTGTCTCCTGAACAAAATCCGAACTTTTTTCCAACAAAATCCCGATGTGGAATGAATCGTTCCGCCACTGCCTCGCTTCACTCGGCAACACCAAAGAAAAATGTTCCTTGCTTTCTTGATATGGCGGTGGTGAAATTTTTCTTGAAAAAGGAAAGGACATTTTTCTTTGGTGTTCTGCCCTCCAAGTATTCGGGCAGGTGGCGGAACAATGCGGACGAAGTTTTGGCAAAACTATTTTTTGGGGAAAGGATTTTGCAAAACTTCGGCTCATTTGTTTTTGAATTCGGATGTCGCAAATGGAAAAGGAGGGGTTTGGGGAGGAATTTTCCATTTGCTCCTCTTTTTGTTTTGGGGGAATTCGGGGGCGGACAGGGTTCTTTTAAGATTGATTGTTTTCATAATTTTTGTTATCATTGAATTACACCAGTTAAGATAAGTATATCATAAGTAGTGTATTATAGTAGTTTATCAAAGTCAAAACATTATGGCAACAGTTAGCGAAAATATACGCAAATTAAGACAGAAAAAAGGTATTTCTCAAGATCGCCTCTCGAAAGAGGCGGATTTGGCTTTGAATACCGTAGTTAAAATAGAAACTGGCGAAAGCCAGAATCCCACTGTTGATACACTAGAGAAAATAGCCAAAGCCCTCGGCGTGCCGGTGGCGGAGTTATTTAAATAAATTTATGAAATTAACCGATAACGAAAAACGAGATGTTGTGAAATATTTGGAAGCAGGAAAACCGCTTCCTGAAAAGTATCGTTTTTTGCTTTTTGATGATGATCGTGAGGTTGAACTTCTTTGGAATGGAAAGACAAATGAGGTAACGAATGTTGTCTTGCCTTTTCAAGTTATTGAGCAAATAGA
>JAYVAE010000043.1:0-11914 GCA_043751115.1 bacterium
CGTAAATACCCCGTGGCGTCAGCCCGGGGATGTAGCGAGTCGTGTTTTGTAATCAAAACACGCTAAACAGCGAAGCTGTTTAGCTAAAGCAGTCCAAAGGATTGCGCCCAATACCCTGTGGCGTGAGCCCAGGGTTCTTTATTAAAAAATCAATTTTTATGTGGAAAAGTTTTTAGTCATTTGGAGAGAAAAACCGCAATATGAAAGAGATCTCGAGCATCGTTTCAAATCATCGTGGGTGTCGTATAGCACTGTGTCTGTACTACTTTTTACTGGAGTTATCGTAGAGGCATTGCAAGGTTCATTCGACATATGGTTCATTATTGCCACACTCGGCATATTTCTTTCAAAACTTATTTCATTGCTTTATTTAGAAATATATAAGTAATCGAAATAAAATTTGTACTTAGATCAACTCGATTCCATGCGGTCTCTACCACAGGTCCTTGTAGGAAAGTTTGAAAACCCTCGGTTTTCAACTACAATAGCTACATGACACAAAAGGGCTACCACTGTGCGTATGATACCCACTACCACATTGTCTTTCCCGTTATGTATAGAAAAGTACTGCTGACTGAGCGTATCAGTGATTGTATTAAAGAAGTGTCAAAAGGTATACAAGAAAGATATGGCTGTGAGATAGAGCAAGTTGGAACCGACGGGGACCATATCCATCTTCTCGTCTCATTTCATCCTAAATACTCAATCGGACAGTTCGTTAGACTGTACAAGAGTATTACAGCAAAACAAATCTTCCTCAAATTTCCAGAAGTAAAGAAAGACCTCTGGGGTGGAGAGTTCTGGACTGATGGATACTATGTATCAACCGTGAGTGAACGAGCGGGTTGGCATGTCGTACAGCAGTACGTCAAGAAGCAGGGCATTAAAGACAATGAGAAGAACCTCACACTCTGGTAGACAGATAGTCATGTTTCGAATCATACCCTGCAGTCTCTGCTGTAGGGTTTTTGAATAAAGTAAAAATTTAGGATAGTACGTTGATCTACCCAAAGATAATCACACATTTTTTAATAGTCTTTTTGTACAGATTAAGATTGAGGTAGCTTATAATTTCCGCTTGATTATTGTACTTTTTACTTTGCTATACTACTGTCATGTATTTTTATAAAACACCCATTGATTATTTACTCATTACAGTAAATGAGGATGGACTCATTCTCACAGCTACTTTTGATTCGAAAAAAGGAAAGGCTTTGCCACTTGAAGGTACTGCCAAAAAAGCTCTCGATGATTATTTTGAGAAAGGTACGCCTTTACCGAAAAAAATCCTCGTTCCTGAGGTGTTAGCAACCACATTTCAAAAAAGTGTATGGAAAATTATAGAAAGTATTCCTTTTGGGGAAACAGCAACGTATAAAGAGCTAGCAATCAAGCTTGGAAATGAAAATGCATCACGCGCATTTGGCACAGCGTGCGGTAAAAATCCAATCACTCTCTTTATTCCATGTCATCGTGTTGTGAGAACAACAGGTGAAGATTTCGCCTATTCGTGTGGAAAAGAAAGAAAGGAGTGGCTTCTTGCGTTTGAGAAGAAATTATTTAAATCAAAGATAGAGTAAAAATACGATGCAAAAACAAAATGCCGGAGGATAAAGATATCCGTACCGGCACTTGCAGTTTGTCTGAGCTAGACCTTGTTAAGAAGCGCTTAGAGTGTGCCAAAAGCCGAAGTCATGGCTTGGTTACCAAAGCGGTCCATATAATCTGCCTCAGCCTCTTCGGTCACTGCGAATGGAAAATTGTAGACCTCGATTGGGAAACCCCTGACCAAAAACGACAAGATTCGACCAGTACCTCGAGCGATGACGAATCCTACTTGGACAATGTCGTCGATGCAAACGAAGAAGACTCTCTCTTCGTTCACTTCGCGTTTAATTTGGTTTGCTGTTGGGATGAGCCTTTCTCCACGTGTATCGAGCATGAGAGGATACTCATCCTTAATGAACTTCTGTACGGCAAGGAGTGCGGAGTAGATCTCTCCTCTCTTTAGTCCGAGCCTTTCTGCGTGTGTGTTCCTATCTGCTTCTCCATTACTTTGTCTCATGCTTTGTCTCATTTCTAGTTACTCCTGTAGGTGGCTACGTTAAAAGAAGATAGACTCTTCTTTCTTCGTAAAGACTAACATAGCTTAGAATTATTTCAAAATGCATCACATTTCCTTTTGTACGAAAGTGAGTGAGGGACATTTCTCACATTACTTAAAAAACTTTTCCGAGAAAGGGCACAGTAAGCTTTATCTTCTTGGTTTTAGTAGAAATGAAGCCTGTGGAAAGTGAAGTACCTCTACGCTCTTCCTTGGGTACAAAGTGTGCTCCTCTAAAAAGTTCATTTATTTCAGTGTATGTTGAAACGCTCCCCGTAACTTTTGGACGCTTTGTGCTACGCTTACCACTTTCGAACTCTTGTACAGTTGCAAGAGCGATAGTTACAGGGAGTGAAAGCTCAGAAGTTATATCCTTTTTTATTGTCATCATCATCTCACTATAAGACATCTTGAAAAAGGTGCGTAGCCCCGTAAGCTCAGCGTAGCAAACATTTACTAAACCCTCTGTCACCTCTGGTGTGTATCGCCGAAGTATAGAGTAGATACGCCTACTGAAGTTAAGAGCATCTTTGCTCCCGCGTCCTTTTGTGATAGAAACTTTGATGATAGCTCTTTTACTTTGTGTCATGGAAAGTAGTTAGGAAGTTATGATTAGCGATACTTTCTTATAACTGCCTTTAATACCGCTTCGACTTTGAATGTGTTTGGATTAGGATACATTTTCTTAAACTTCTTATTGGCTGGCACCAGTACGGGTTTGCCTTTTTCCATTTGTAAATATTTAAGTGTATATTCATGATCGACGAGAGCAACGACAATGTCTCCAGCTTTCGGTGTCTTGTGTCTTTCAACGAGCACAAGATCTCCTTCAAAGATGCCAGCTTCTATCATAGACTCGCCAGAAACTTCGAGCATGTACGTAGACTTCTTGCAATCAATAAGAAAATCATCAAGTGACATAAGTTCAGATGTTGTCTCTTCAGCAGTTGTTGGGAATCCTGCTTGTATGTTTCCGAGTCTCATAATAGATCCTGTTTGAGCCAGTTTAAGACGAAGGCCATCTTTAATGAGGAAACCGCTTTCTACAAGCTTGTTTATGCGATACGAAACAGTATTCTTGGAGGCAACTGCAAAAAGATCTTTCATCTCCTCATAAGTTGGAAGTGACTGATGCTCCGCAAAATAATTCTTTAATATGTCTTCGTCTTTCATATTACTATTGTACTAGAACAAATGTTCTAATGCAAGGAAATATGTTCACAAGTTGATACTCACTTTACTCTCTGTTAATGTCTAGGAAAATATTAAGTTCTGCCTGAGAATAGAATTCAAGTTATTCTATGGTGTCTAAAGAGAGTTTGACTTTTGTTACTAGAGCTTGACCATTTGTTCCCTATGTTAATGAAATTAGTAAAGAGGTTCCTCAGCTACTTCTTCCGTTATTGTAAAAATTTTTACAATAATAAAGGGTATAATTCCATCATCAGTTGAGATAGGTAATAGTGAATTGTAATACTGTTGCAAATAAAACCCATAGTAGATATGGGGTGTTTACGATAGCCACCCATTTATACTTTTTCCATATAGCGCATATGAGCCAAATGAGACTTCCGAGCACTATGACTATGTCAATACAGGCGAGAACGTTATTTTGTAGTCTAAACTGTATTGGATTATAGAGGAGGTTAGAAATGAGGTTGATGATAAAAGGAAGAAGAGTAGCGTTACTTATTTTCTTGGTCCACCATTTGTAAAAGACAAAGGTAAAAGAAATAATGATAATGACATAAAGAAAGCCCCATGCGACTCCAAAAAGGTAGTCCGGAGGCGCCCAGTCCGGTTTGACATAACTCTCGTATTGTAAAATAGTGCTAGCAGTGTCCATAGATTCTTTGAATGTTAACAATTTTTATTCTTGTGACTCTCTTCTTCGTCTTCGCTCGTCTAATGTCTCTCCTTTATATAGCCAAAAAGCTGGACCTTGTACGGACTTCCAGATTCTTCCAGAATTTTTAAGAAGTTTAAGCGTTATTTGATTGAGGCTTCCAATCTCTCCATTACAATTTATTTCTCTCTCATTAACCACCACAGCAGTAGTATTATTATCGTAATAATACTCGAGAGTCTCTCCCACTTGAACATCAGCTAGAGTAAAATTGAACCTAGATCTTCTTTCCTTTGCAATAGTAAGAGCATTCTTTTCTTCTATGCCGTCAAATTCATCTGTTACAGGAGTAACGTCTCTTTTCTGTAGAAGTTTCAGTATAGAAACAACTCTTTCGGGACTTAATCTAAAAAATTCCTTTCTAGGGTTAATCCTATGATTCAGAAACGCATCATGAAGTGATCTCTCAACCTCTCTCATATTTTCAACCTCGCAAGCAAAATATACTTCAAAAGGAAGTGGTACCCCTGTTTTCCTACTTAGATCCTTCACCCTTTCTTCAAGGCTCTCATCAGTCATGCCAATCTTAATAAGATCTGGCATTGATTCATTTGTGAGAATATAGACTATTTGACTCATATTTTTTGTTTAAAATAATTATATGGTTCTACTTTCACTCTTATAAGAATGAGGTGCATAATTATATACTAAAAATGTCAATCTTTTTTTGAATACAAAAACCAAGGCTTTGCTGGAGAACTGGAGAGGAAATCGACAACGGCTAGGTAAGTGTAGAGGACACAGGGGTCGGGGTGGGTACTAGTTATTTTCTCTAATTTTTTACAAAGTTTGATTATGAAGTGTGTAATAATCTTTAAAATTATTTAAAAATTACTTCTTAACCTCACCACTTTCTATCATAAGCGCTTGTAGCTCTTTCTGATACTTTTTCATAACATCGAGCGCGGCGTACATTTCTGGCTTACCACTCTTTTCAAGATCTTTCATCTCTTTCATAATTTTTTCAAAAAGAGTAGGATTTTTATCAATCATTTTTTCAAACATGGCAACCTGATCTTTTGGCATGTCCTTAGCACCATATTTGAGCGCTTGTTTCAGGAAAAATTGTTTTATCATAAGTATTACTTTTTGAGTAAAGCGAATGCTTTGTCTACTTCTTGTGCAAGATTTCCTGACTCGACTTTACTTCCATTTAAAAAGAAACTTGGTGTACCTTGTAATTTAAGTGTGCTGGCCTCTTTGTAGCTTGCTACGACTTTCTCACGAACGACATCACTTTTAGCAGTTGCTTCTAATGCTTTTACATCAAGACCGAGAGCTGCTCCATAAGCAAGGATTTTTCTTTCAGCATCAAGTGCCTCACCCCACTCTTCTTGATTAGCAAACAGCGCGTCATGCATTTCCCAGAACTTGCCTTGCTCGCCAGCAGCCTCAGCGTAAGTCGCCGCAAGTAATGCATTTTTATGTATTGATATCAGAGGAAAATGTCTAAAGGTAAGACGTACATCGTTAGGATATTTTTTAATTATTTGGCTTACGACACTAGCATAGGCTTTACATGCCGGACATTGAAAGTCAGCGTATTCGATAATAGACACCTCTCCATTTTTGCTACCCTTTGTATAATCTTTGTCAGAAACAGTGACAGTAGAACTTTTAACCTGCGTACCAGAGGTTTCTTTGTTTGTTGCATAAAAATAATATCCGAGTATAAACACAAACAAGAGCACTGTTAATCCTACTATTTTGCCGCTCGGTGAGCCAAGAAATTTATCGTATTTTGTCATTTTTCAATTGTACAGCTTCTAAGCACAGAAATAAAGGGAATTCCTTACGTGCTTTATTTTCAGCCTTTTGGCGAGTCCCTGGCTCGCTCGCCTTGATACTTTCCCACTCTTCTATTCTTTTTATGAGAAAGTTTGACTTCTCAAGTAGTTTTGAATAATATTGAAGAGGTCTATGGAAAGAGTAAGTATATTTTTTGTCCTTTTCACTTCCCGGGGTCATGTCTATCTTTACTTTTTGTTCCGAAAGATAAGAGTCGAGCCTCCTATATTGAAGATCTTTCTTTTCATCAAAGCCCCAGCTACTTTCTTTGGGAATACGGAAAGCCGGGTGATTCATCACAAGAAAAAGTCTACCGCCATTTTTCAAGATACGCTCACATTCTGTAAATGTACCTTTTACGTCTTCGATATTTTGTATTGCTAGAGAAACAATCACGATGTCTATCTCACCATCTTTTATCATATAGAGATCATGTGAGGGCGAGACGAAGAAGTCCGGAACTTTTTTCCTACCCTCTGATTCTTTTTTTGCAATATCAATAAGCTCTCTTCCGAGGTCGACACCGGTGACGAGCGCTCCATCATTTGCTAGACGATATGAGAAAATTCCTTGGCCACAAGCAAGATCAAGTATTTTTTTACCCCTTACGTCTCCCAGTAATCTTGTAAGCCTTGGATAAACTACGGTGTCATGATTCGTCGTCCCACTTTGCAAATGTTTATCATACCAGTCCCCGACTCCTCCCCAGGAGGTGTCATCCTGATTTTTAAATACTGCTACTTTACTTTTTTTATGCTCTTTTATTTTTTGATGAGCAAGAACTTCTTCTTGGCTAACACCAGTAAAAGAAGTTCGGACGCTGTATTTTTTTATTCTTTTTCGTTCCATGTTTGTATATATTTTAGCACATCACCTCGCTTTTCTGCGCCACTACGCGCCATGTATCTAATAGTTCCGAAAATTGGCCGTGGAAACCACTCTCTATCATGAAGTCCAGCTATACTCCACATAATACCAGCGTAGCCATTTGGGTCCATGCCATCTTGCTCATAAGTATCATTTAAATACATTGCTATTTCAAGCGTCTCTTCGGGACTTTTTGTCCACTGCAGTATCTTTTTTGCCCAGTACATACGCATATATCCATGCATTTTTCCTCTCATTTCGTTTTGTGCAGCATTCCAAAGCTCATCATGTGTTCTTGCATTTTTAAACTCTTCTCTACTGTAGATAAACTCACGCTTGTCAGTATGTGTTTTTTCAAGAGCTTGCCTCGCCCAGTTTGCCGCACCAGTAACTTTATTATAGTTATGATTATAAAAACAAAAGTTTTCTGCAAGTTCGGCGCGAATGATCAGCTCTTCTAGGAAAGCAGAAGTACTACCCTCACTCCAATTTGATCCATTTTTATCAGAGGAAAGTATGTTTTCAATTTCTCTTCCATCCCATTTAAGTGTCTCGAGCGCGACACGTCTCCTTGAAAGCATACCCTTTGAAAGGTATGGCGAAAGATTATTCTGTCCAGATAAAGTGAAGTCATTACGATTCTCATCGTAATTTACTAAGCGATTTTTGAGAAAATTATGTAAAGCGGTATGTGCTGCTTTCTCTCCTCCTACAAAGATAATTTTTTTACTCCCTTCGATTTTTTTCATTTTCGTTTTCGCCTTTACTTCTTCAAAGTTGATAGCTGGAAATTTCTCGAGCAGGTTTTTGTTATTACATTGTACAATTTTATCGTATTCATCAAGAAACTCTGGGAGAAGCTTATAGAGCTTTGGTCTTATTATTCGCGCCGCAAACTCTTCTTTGGGAGACGGGAGCCACACAGGAACTACATTATGAGCATCAACTTCACGCCACGGAATTTTAATTTTTTCCTTCAATCGTACTTTCCATTTTCTTGAGAAATGTAGCGGAAGTATATCGGTGACGAGAAGACTAATTTCTTCTTTTTGTATAAAGCTCATAAGAGTCTCATCCTCCTTTCCTAAAAGAATAACAAGTGGTATGCCGAGGGCTCTTAGTTTTTTTTCAGTCTCTTGTAATCCCTCATAAAAAAATCATAATATCTACTCGTCCCTCCTTGAAATGTTGGCCAAATATTTGTAACGACAATGAGAGAGGTTTTGTACTCATGCGCAAGTCCGGTAGCATAAATAAGTGCATCATTGTCATCTGCGCGAAGGTCACGACCGAGAGCAAGAAGGATTTTTCCCCTAGGATGCTATTTACTATTTACAAAGCGAACTCTTTTTTTATTCATATATTTAATATTCTTACTGAGCCAAAGGCGAGGATCGAACTCACGACCTTCTCGTTACGAGTGAGATATCTGTTTCTTTTTGCCAACTGAGCTACTTTGGCTTCCTGTATTTTGTTACTTTACTCTCAGCACTCGTTTACGAGTGAGATGTCAGATTGTATTTTGCCAACTTGCCTCCTTAGCTTGCTAGCTTCGGAAATCTACGCCCTCCATCGCCCCTCGAGCTACTTTGACTACTCCTTTACCCCCTCATTATCTCTACTTTGTAAGAATTATGAGATTATATCACACAAAGTTGCTCTACAAATAGCTTACCACTGATGCCCTATGTTCCTTACTTTACTTTTTCTTTGGAGCTACTTTTGTCGTCGTTGTCGCTACTGGCTCATTTAAAACTATCGGCCCCGCGTTGACAATAAGATTTCTGGAAGGCGAATAGATGATAGCCTTAAGAGAGTTTCTGTATCCTAAGAGAATATCTCCATTTTGCGCGCCGGTAAAGAATGGTTGCTCTTTGATGAGCTCATCTGCATTATTGATGATTGATATAATTGGAGCTTCATTAGTAGGAAGCATGATAAGCTTCGTCACATCTTTTAGTATTTTTTCTTGGTCGGCTTGACCGCTTTCGTTTATATTTTCTACGCTGTTTGCCGTATCCAAAACTGCTTTGTCGACTATGTTATCTGTCACCTTGACTATGATGAGGATTAGCAAAATGCCGATAAGTATAGTAATCACAATATACAATAACTTGCGGGACCGACGCCACTTCTTTTCTAATTTTCTTATGCGATCATGAATGTCGAAGTGCATATGTTCACTGCTTTTGGTGGCAGTATTCTTTCCTGGAAAATGCCCATTTCTGGCGTTTGTCTCACTCGTAGCATTGGTATTTAATTTATCTTCGTCCATAGGTCTTTCTTATTCTTATAGTGTACAAGAGTATGAGTACTATGAGGGAAAGCGAACTGAGGATAACTATGAAAAAGCCTTTGCCCATTATGTCTTTCTTGCTCTCGAGCTCTTCTATTTTAAAGAATGAGAGATGTTTGACGGTAAATGTTACCTTGTCCGAGTAAGCTACTTTTTTTATGAGTCGCCAGGTATCCTTTTCTTTGCTCTTTGTGTAAAGCCCTAAAAGGGATGCATCTTTGAACTGATTTGGCACAGGGAGCGTGATGACAAGTCCTTCCTTAAAGGTAGACCTATTCTTCCCATCACTCCCGATTGCCTTTATTTCATAGATGACATTTCTCTTGATTTGTTTCGCATCTCTAAGTGAAGGCTGTAAATCAACCACTTTCTTTTGAATGTGTGGGGTGAGTAATCCATTTTCAGAAAAGGCAAAACCATTTATATAAATAGAAAAGACTACTTGCTTTTCTGGAGAAAGTATCGTAACACTTACATCACCAAGAGAGTAAAGGGTTTCTAGGCTCACAACTTCTTGTTTATAGAGATTTTTTGCTGACGCAAAGACGGACTCTTTGGCATCATTAGTAAGAGCGTCCTCTTTACTAGACGAAGTTTCTGGAAGATTACTATCAACAGCCTTTGGTATATCTTGCACCGGGAAAAAAGAATTTATAGGTATGGTAAGACAAGAGGCGCCATGGCAGGCCTTTTCCTGCTGTAGAGGGAGGGGGCCTTTATAAAGAATATTAGTAGTGCCTCCCCCAGCCTTACTTGAAGGAGGTATGATGCTCGTACTTACTCCTCTTATTCCTGGCCTTCTCCAGTCAGTCTTTACGCAGGTAGAGTAAGAGCTACAAGAAAAAGCTATCCAGCCGAAATTCTCTGACCATGCGTGACCTAGAAATTCGCCACTATCATTTATAGTTACACGAGCATTCCCATTTGAGGAGCAGTTATTTGTTTCTGCATTACTACAGTTAAAGCTTATCCACCCAGTGTTTTCTCCCCAAGCATAACCAGAGAGTGCGCCGATAGGAGAGACACTTACTTTAAAATCACTTTGAGCGCAGGAAGAAGTGTTTAAGCAATTAAGGCTAATGAAGCCGGTGAGAGGTCCCCAAAGGAATCCTGTTAGGCCATCATCGGTCACTTTGACATCGTGTGGTGCTGGTATATTCCAAAAGATTTTCGTTGTATTGGAGCTTGTGCTTACTTGAAAGACGCCTTCGAAGGAAGATAAAAACTCTGAGCTGTACGAGGTGGGCGAAATCGTGCCCACAGATTCGCTTGCATGAACGAAAGAGAGAGTGACGGAGAGCGCGTAGAGAATGAGGGATAGCGTATATTTTTTCATAATTTTATCAAAGATGTACCTTGGCCTAATGTTTAAAGTGTAAAGTCATTGTTACTGAGGGGTTACGGGAGATTCTCCACCTTCAGTAGAGGGAGATAGTGGTGCAGTATCTTCTGCGCCACCTGATCCAACTCCCTCACTGGCAGTAGCAGGAGCACCTATCTCTTCGCTTGGAGCTGGAGCGATACCATTTGATACTTGGCCCACACTTTCCGGCACTTCGGAAGGATTTACTTCACCAGCTTCTGGCAGAACTACTGGAGGCACATAGACGGGCTGATTTGAAATATTTGTCTCTTGTAGTATTCTTTGCAAGCTCTCTTTATCTATACAGACTGTGGCTCCATCACTATTTTTAAGACAAAGCTGATTTGCTTGCACTGATTCTCCCTCAAAAACCTTAGAGCGGATTTTCTGTATTTTGTTGGTATCACTTCCGAGCCAAGCAGAAAGTTTGTCAGTAAATGAGTCGGCAAGGTTGGCAATTTCTATGACAGCCTTCATGGTGTATATAGAAAGTGCTGTGAAATCTACTTGCTTGTACCCATCAGGGTTAGTGATGACAAGCTCTGGAAACTGTGCTTCCACTTCCTGTGCGATAAGACCACGGTTGATGACGTCCGTAGATTTACTGTAAAGTCCTTGCGCGAGCGTATTCCATGTGTAGGTGACAGGCCTTAGCCCCATGAATTTACCAAGTACAGAAGGTATTACTTGAATATTTTCTTTAAGCCTCTCATCAGAACTACAAGTTCCAGCAAGCGCAGTACCTGAGAAATTTTCAACACAACCAAAGGTTGATGACGCTCCGACACGTATATCACCGATGACTTGTAGTGCCTGAGCTGGAGTGCTGGTGCCAATACCAAGCCTCCCTGTAGAGAGTACTGTTAAAAGTTGCGTGCCGCTTGTGGAAAATACTGAGAAAGGATTAGCACCTGTCGTGCTTCCGACGGTGAGGAAATTATTGGCGATGAGGCCACCTTGGTAAATATTATTAGTAGCGATTTGGTTGAATTCTGATTTGCCGGAAGTCATGACGGCGGCGGAGGCGGAGCCACTTTGATTAACCGCCACGAAGATACCATTACCGTAGGTGACGTCCACCCACAGCTTCGCAGATGTGACATTGCGATCAGTCCAGGTGATGCCATCAGGCGAGGTCATGACGGCGCCGGAGGAACTATTAATGGCCTCGACTGCCACAAAAAGACCATTTCCGTAGGTGACGCTACGCCACGATTTCAATGAGGTGACATTGCGATCAGTCCAGGTGATGCCATCAGGCGAAGTCATGACGGCGGCGGAGGCGGAGCCATTTAGATTAACCGCCACGAAGAGACCATTGCCGTAGGTGACGGCCGTCCAGTTTTTTGCTGAGGTGACATTGCGATCAGTCCAGGTGATTCCATCAGGCGAGGTCATGACGGCGGCGGAGGAGGAGGGATCCTCATTGACCGCCACGAAGAGACCATTGCCGTAGGTGACGCTCTGCCATGATTTCGCTGAGGTGACATTGCGATCAGTCCAGGTGATTCCATCAGGCGAAGTCATGACGGCGGCGGAGGCGGAGCCACTTTGATTAACCGCCACGAAGATACCATTACCGTAGGTGAC
>JAYVAE010000044.1:0-2748 GCA_043751115.1 bacterium
GCTGATGGATGGTACGCCTTGGTGTGTGTAACAACGGCGACGATTGCAACAAGTGCTCACACCCATGTAACGTGCGAATTACAAGCAAGAAACACTTAGTATAAAATGGATTTTCCAATAGTAGAAGTTATAGGCGCAGCAGGGATTCTCCTCGGTGGAATGTGGGCGATGTTTAAATCCCTGCAGGTGGGGTTCCTTAAGCACCTAGAGAGGAGTGACACAAGGATGGTTGAACTTCTGACCACCAAGAATGGACATATGGAGAGGATTGCTAAGGAGTTTAATCAGACAGTACAGGGATTTCAGGGAGTGGTAAGCAAGATGTCTGAACAATTAGATAACATAGATAAACGCGTATAGGAATCCACGTTATGTACTAGGAAGTACAAACAAATATGAAAGAAGATATAACAAATTTACAACAAGATTTTGAAATAGTACAGGAGAGGGTACATGCACTTGAATCATCTGTTCAGGTTCTTGTTGATAAGCCAGAGAAACACTTCTCTATTTATAGACCAGTGACTGAATCAGATAGTTCTGCCATCAGATCTGTAATGGACTATCCAATAACAGCTAACCTGTTTGGTGCGTCAGGCGCTACTGCTGCTAATTATGGTATCTTCTTTATTGCAGATAGAGCGTGTGAAGTTACTTCTGTTAAGCTTAGGTATACTACTGCGTCAACTTCTGGAACCGTACAGATTGAGAAGCTAAATGGTACGGATGCCCTTGACGCTGGAGATTTAATCCTGACTGGAACAATATCTACTTCAGCAACAGCAAACACAACCTATTCTGGAACACTTGTTGGAACTACCGCGAAGGCACTTTCTGCTGGAGATGCGCTCGCCCTAGTGGATGCTGGCACTCTAACAAACCTTGTCGGACTATGTGTATCAGTAACAGTTAAGTATAAATAATCATGGCTAAAATAGTAATATCCGATTTCACTGGTGGCCTTGCTGAGAAGCATTGGGTAAACGCCTCAACATTCGGCAACAAGTTTGGTAAACAAGGTCAATATTTGTCTGGAGAAATAAATCCATTCTATGCCCCAGGTTATTTACTTGGTGGAAACACTACATACTCTAGTCCAACAAATGAGTCAACCCTGACAGACAATGGTAGAATAGAAAAGTTAATTGTATCTGACGACAATGTTGTTAGTTCTGCAAGTTCTATCTATTTTATACAGAATATAACAGCCGCCATACCTCAATTTCACCAGGCTAATGACAGTTTTTCATCTATCTCATCTTCAGGTTCTACTCCAAAATGGCCGAAGATTACAAATACAACATCTGGTCAACACAACGCTCATACAAATATAGTTTTCGATGATATATTTAGATATCAGCTCTTTGGTGTACATAAGACGTTTGTGCTTATGAGGGATGGAACTGACTGGGATTTACTTAAGTGGGACAGCACACTAACTGCTGGTGACGTTCTCGGTAATGTCGGTTCAGCAGCAACTGGATATACGACAACGATGATTGACTTTCTAAAGCCATCATTTGTGATAGTTGCATCTAATGGATACTGCTACATTGTTAACTCAGACAAGATAGTGAAGTTCGATGGAACCCTAGATGGAGGTGCGGCTGGTATATTGACTAACAGTGTATTAACTATTCCAAACTCAGAACAGATCGTGGATGGGGTTGATTTCAAGGGTAAAATGTGGTTGCTAAAACAACCAAGGGTACCAACACTTGCAGTTGTTCCATCTCCTTATGCTAGTGAGAAATATGCAGGTTGGATAGAAAGAGACATCTCTGTTATTGTTTGGAACAGGGACTCTACTACAATATCATTAGATGATACAATAAGAATAGATGGTGCCACAGAAGTCTTTGCAATAAGAGTTGTTGGTGGTGTACCTCATGTGTGGGGTAGGGGTGGTGGTGGAACAACAAGTTCAAGTCGCGGCCTGGTGAAGTTGTGGGCATATGATGGCTCTAAGTTTGTTGTTGTTAAAGAGATTGGAGATGGTCAAGATGGGCAACCATCCGTTCGGTCTTCAATTGTAAACTACATGGGTGGTGTTGCGTGGCAGGACCTGAACGCTGTTCTGTGGTGGTATGGTGGGGGTAACTTATTTAAGATAGGCAAGTCAACTGCTTCTAATGATACTTCTGGAAGTGGTGGCATACTAACAATGGGGAGTGGCCTAGTGGTCCCGAGGGTTGAATCTTCTGTGATGAAAGCTGGTGTGTTCAACCCAATGGCTACTACTTCTGCTGGTAATTCAAGCTATATTATTATGGCCCCTGTGTATCTACCCAAGCTTTCAACTATTAATGGTATTACAATATTCTTTTATGCAGAGGCAAATGCTAGCACTGGTACTGTAGCAGTAGATATCTACAACAAGAATAGTGCAACACCCGTAACAAAAAATATAGATTTGGATGTAGATGTACCAAGGGGTTATGCTTATTTTCCACTTGCATTAGAAAATTCGAATCTTTTTGGACTGAGGTTCGCAGCCCAGACTGCGTTTACGATAGCGACAATGCCCAAAATAGAGAGAATAGAAATAGATTACACGCCAACAAGTAAGCTAAAATAGCCTTTACAAATAACCATAAGTATGGTATAATTGAGACACTATGAGTATCACCGTTTCAGACGTTCAGACACAATTAAATACATTCTTCAGGGATGCATCTACTGATAGTGTATCAGCAGCAGAAAGGCTTCAGGCAATCAATGAGGCTACTGTTTGGCTTATCGAGAACA
>JAYVAE010000045.1:0-24940 GCA_043751115.1 bacterium
GCCTTTAAGAACAAAAAGACGCCACTAGAGGTTATGGTAGAATCTACCTATTACAAGACTAACTTACCGGAGGAGTGCAAAGATGGGTGGACTTATACAAAAGCTTTACTTTTTACTATGACCATGCTATACTAACCGTAAGTAAGTCTCCTCCACGTTTGCATCCGAACAAACTCACGTTTCTCAAGTGTAATGTGTCAGGCCTTACGGTTAATAAGCAAATAAAAGGAATTATTTGGATGAAGTTCGAAGCAAAACAAAAATGATGACTGAGACATACATCTAGTATGGTAAAAAATTATTTTTGTTTTAACGAAGAAATTCGCCGAAGAATTACTTTTAATAATAAAAAAGTAGATGACAACAAAACTATACGTAGGTGGTATTCCTTACACATCAACAAACGACGATCTTAAAAACCATTTCTCACCTGCAGGCGCAGTAGTCTCAGCACAAATCATCATCGATAAGATGACAAACCGATCAAAAGGTTTTGGTTTCGTAGAAATGTCTTCAGAAGAAGAAGCAAACAAAGCTATTGAAATGTTCCACGATAAGGATTTTAGCGGACGCCGTCTTACCGTGAACATTGCAAGACCTCTTGCTCCTCGTGAGGACCGTCCTCGCCGCGCATTCTAATTTCGAAAGAAAATAGACTGTAAAGCAAAATACTAAAAGCGCTTTCTTACGAAAGCGCTTTTAGTATTGCGCTTTACGCTATTGACTTTTATATAAAAGTGTGCTATCATAAATAGCACTTGAGGTGGTACTCAAGTTATACCAGCTATATGGCTGATGAACCCTTGTACCTTCCAATTTGGAGCTTCACATGAACATCGCATTCTGGATAGTCGTCTTTCTTCTTTTGGTAATCCACCTGCTTCGGCACATGGTCATCGGAAAGGAAAACAAACTCGTCTTCTGGCTTTCAGTAGCCTTTGCTGTAACTTTCGTCTCATCGGCCACAATACTATTCGACCACCATTACGGGGATTGGCCTGCCTCTGGGCAAGTCAAACTTCTCGTCATGGTGATTGTATACGTAGTGATTGATCAACTCTTTGCAAACATGGTCTCGCAACTCGCAGACCAAGTTGAAAAAGAGAAGGTCGAAGCTGCAGTCAGTACCTACGGTAACCGCCGTGCAGAGGAGATCGTCAACGCACGAGACCGCCAAGCATTCCAAGCACTGCTTGACGATAAGCTTGAGATTCAAGCTGAGGCGAAAGCAACTGCGCTTGTCCACTCTCGTGACGCCGATGAATTCAGTCGTCTCCGTCAAGAGCAACTGGATCGATTGGTGCAACAAGAGTTCGAGAAGCGACTACAGACTGCTATCGAAGCTGGCGCTCGTGCTGAAATCACCGAACGTCTTCAGCAAGAGATGAGCAAGGTGCGGCAGAGCGGCAATGAAGGAGCACTGTGGGTCGCACTGCAGGGAACAGGCAAGACTGTCGCAGAGGCGTTCGGTCTCGAGACACCACAAGCCAACAAGGTTTTTGCAGTTCCGTACTGGGTCTTCTACGACCCCATCAACCACAAGCCCCGGCCGATTCGATGCAATTCGACGACGGCACAGCTTGTCGAAGCCGGACAAACCTCTTTCGTAAGTAATCGCTGGAGCAAGGTTGAAGGCACGAACCAAATCGTGCTGGACGGAGCAATCATCAGCCGACCAAGCTGATACGACCGAGGAGTGCGCACTACCGAAAAATCGGGGGTGCATGCACCCTCGGTTTTTCTTTTTATGCACCGAGATAAATCTTTATCTTGTTGTTTTATTCTGCTTTTTCCCCAAATAAAAAGAACTCCTTATTTCCATCCCCACCTAAAAGTTCTGAAGGGATAATTTCTACATTACTAAAACCTCTTTCTTCGAAGAGCTTCTTATTCTTCTCGCAAACAAGTGCATGTTGGGCTTCGTCTGTTACTATGCCCTTTTTATTAAACTCTTTTCCTACTTCAAATTGTGGCTTGATGAGAAGGAGTATTTTAGTTCCTGGCTGTGACAGTCTCACTACATCATCTACCACCTTGTCCCATGAGATGAAAGAAATGTCTCCAACAATAAAATCAAAAACTTCTTCTGTTGTAAAGTCTCGTATGTCCATTTTTTCAAAAAGATGGACGCGTGAGTCGCTTGCGAGAGTTACGTCAAACTGTGCGCTCCCAACGTCTACCGCATACACCTCTCTCGCGCCTGCTTGTAAAAGACAATCAGTAAAACCGCCCGTCGACGAACCAATGTCGAGGCAAATACAATCTTTAACAGAAAGAGAGAGCTGTAAGAGCGCCCCCGCAAGCTTATCACCTCCGCGTGATACATATAAAAGATTACCGATGACTTCAACCTTTTGACTATTTTTAATATCTTTATTTTTCTTTACAAGTACCTGACCGTCAATTTTCACAAGACCTCTTTTAATAAGCTCCTCGGCACGAGCCCTTGTCTTTGCGAATCTTTTTTCTACTAAAAATATGTCGGCTCTCATGATATTATTTATTCTGCAAAACATCCTTGCATCTGTCACCCTAGCGTAGGTTCCGGAATTTTTAATTCGTACTCGAATTCTTAAATTCGCAATCCTCTTGAGGGCTGGGGTCCAGTATCGCGTATGATAATACTGGATTCCTGCCTTCGCAGGAATGACAATGTATAGATGTTAAGAGGAAAGTAAACTCTCATGTCTTCTCTGTATTAAAGCGTAATAATCTGGATGAGATTCGCTAAGAAATACTTATTTTTGAGGAAACGTACTTAAAGGTACGATGACGAACAAAATAAGTATTTCGACAAAGAAGCTCGCTAGATTATTACGCTTTCACCCAGCCCTTCTTCACCAAGGCATTCTTAGCCGCATTAGTCTCCGCCTCCTGCTTGCTCTTCCCTTCGCCAAGCGCTATTTGCTGTTCTCCGAAAGAAATAGCAATAACGAAACGCTTGTCATGATCTGGACCCATTTGGTCAATGAGTGAGTACGATGGTGTTACTGAGTAAAGCTCCTGAGCTTTCTCTTGTACAAAAGACTTTGCATCCTTATACAGCCCCTTTTCTATGACTTCATCAGTCTTGGTCATTATGGTGACGCTGACCACTCTTTTTGCTACGTCATATCCTTCATTTAAATATACTGCCCCAAGGAAAGCTTCGAAGGCGTCTGCAAGTATTGACTGCCTTGCCTTCGTCACATCCTTTGCTTCCCCCTTTGAGAGCATCATAAGGTCATTAAGAAGTAATGACTCTGCCACAGAGCCAATAGTGACAGCATTCACAAGAGCTGAGCGATACGCAGTAAGGTCGCCTTCATTTCTCTCCGGAAATTTTTTGTATAAAAACTCTGTCACCGAGAGCTCAAGCACAGCGTCACCCAAAAACTCAAGGCGCTCATTGTGATGAAGCTTGGTGCGCGGATTTTCATTGATATAGCTACGATGAATAAAAGCCTGTTCATAGAGACTCCTTTCCCCCTTTTTCAAATCGAATTTCTCAAGTAAATCAGCGAGGGTCATTTTGCTATTGTTTATTATTTATTGAAAGAAGTGCTTTTGCAAAAAGCGGCTTAATATCAGGATACATCTTAAGTGTTGCCATCTCACTTTCTTTAAACCATCTCACATCATCAAGTCCGGTCTTCTTTAGTAGCTGTAGCGGGCCGTACTCTGCCTCACCAAGAAAATAGTTTACATGCCTTACCACTTTCCCCACGTCTGGCTTATTCGCAATATACTCATTTTCGGAAAGCTTATCCTTGATAACTATATCTAAACTTATTTCTTCTTTTAGGCTTCGCACAGCCGCATCTTCGAGAGCCTCTCCCTCCCGCACCTTACTCTTTGAAAGTGTCCAGAAATGAAATACATCGTGGACAAGGGCGAAGTGATATTCCCCTTCGAAGAGGGCGTACACGAGAGCTCCCGAGAGATACTCTTTATCTTTTGCTTTATGTTCATTCTTAGTACTCTCAGCTTTTCCTGGTTCGCCCATTTCTTTATAAATAGCGCCGAGCACTCCGTTTACAAATTTACCAGATGTCTCTCCTCCAAACTCTTTTGCAAGTTCAATTGCTTCGTCAATGGCAACCTTCGGTGGCGTGTCTTCTCTGTCGCCAAAAATGAGCTCGAGAAGGCCAATTCGAAGAACATTTCTATCTATAATTCCTATTTTTTCAAGTGGCCAGTCAGTAGCAGCACGAGTGATGATGTCATCGAGAGTTATAGCCCGCGAAAGCACGTTCTTAACGAGACTTGTCGCAAAACTTGTGTCAGTGAGCTCCGGGTGGAATTCATCACGAATTCTTATCAAAATAGAAAGTGCATACTCAGACCCTGAAGAAAGTTCATTTTTTGAATCGAGCTCAAAAAGTGTTTGTAATGTTACTATTCTTGCTGTATGCCGTATGCTCATGCTATTTTTTTGTAAAGGTGCTAGAAATTAAAGAAACTTTGTAAGTTAAACTATTTTTGCTTTTACCTTAGTCACGAGCTTACCTTTATAAAATCCACAAGCGTCACATGCACGATGTTGCATGATCATAGCTTTACAATTTGAACATGCTTGAAGGTTTGTTGCCTTGAGTGCGTGGTGACTTCGGCGATTGCCGGTATGCGCCCTTGTATGTCTCATTCGTACTACCATAATTTTACTATTATACAGTAAAGGCTAAATTTAGGCAAATTATACAAGCTGTAAGCTTAAAGCCTCAAGAATTAAGAAAAATCCCTTGCATTGTCATTCCAGACTCGATCTGGAATCCAGCATTTATTTGAACCCAAGTTTTTTTCTTCTTAAAAGTTTGTTTTCCGAAAACACGATATTTTTCTGCTGAAAAATTCGTTCACGCTCGAACCGTCGTTCTGCGCGAGTTTCTCCAAACAAACTTTTGGGGTTTACTCAAGAAACAAAACGGCCGCACCTCGTAGAGGTGCGGCCCGATTTCAGCGATCTCTCGCTTTGCCAGGCTAGCGGGGATCGGCGTCTTGGGGCACGCCGTTTGGAAAGAGCAGTCCTTCGACTTCCACTTTCAGCGCCCTTACCTTGCTCTCACACAGCTGGAAAGTACTCACGAAGGATTCCCCTCGGCGCACCCTTGCGAGCATCTCGTCATGCTCTGAAAGATGAACCTCATGAAGCGCTTGCCCCAGCACGCGGATGAAGTCGCGAGCTTTTTCTTCCAGATACCTGCTCTCATCAAGAATCTCGCGCCTTCCACGAAGCTGAAGGTAGGTTTCTTCTGCGTCGCCCACCCTTGCCTGAAGGAGTCTCCTAGCGAGACACTTGATTGAAGCAGAACCCTTGTCGAAGACGTGCGCAAGCAAATCTTCATGGACTTCTTCTACCTTCATCCACTCGGTGAACCACATGACAAACTCCCTCTCCCACAAATCGATCTTCTTGAGTTTCTGTGGTAAGAAGTAATACTTGGCAACCATTCGTGGTACGAGCCAACCAAAAAGGAACATCAGGGCGATGACTGCGTAATACTCGTATTCGCCGAACCCTTTCGCTTTCAGAAAAACTGCGGCAAGAAAAGCAAGGACGAGTGCAATAACGACAGTGACCGGCACATAGGCCCCGTGACTCTTTGCGCCAAAAAACTTGTTCACAGCTTTGCCGGTGACTGGAATTTCTTCCCAGGTCTTAGGCTGTTGCAAGAATCTGCGAAGGGCTGTGACACGAAATTCCGGGGTCTTGTTGATAAGGGGAATACTCACGTGACTCTCCAGTCTGATTTTACAAAAGCTTTCTGGCATATGCCGAAAGCACGATTGAAACTCCAATTACACACTGCAACTTTGTGTCTAGTAAGTCAAGTATTGAAGCTGGTTTAAAAAACTCGGAAACTTTCTCTTCGACTGACTCACGGAAAGCGGTGGCTTGAGTGTGAGATGACTTTTTAGCAAAAAAGTACATCGTTCAGTCAAAGAGAAAGTTTGAAAAAGGACACTTTGAATACAAATACTGGATTCCTGAGCTAGCAAGCGATGAGCGACCACGCGAACGTCCTGGACGCCGTCTTGGACGCCGTCTTGGACGCTGATAAGTCTGAGTACAGCCTTTCTGGAATGACAATACTGGGGGAAATGGTGAACAAAAAACAGCATCTTAAAAAGAAGAAAATTTTGCTATACTTAAAGGCATGTTTTATCACCTCCGGACACACTCGCACTATTCACTGCTCCGCGCACTTCCGAAAGTAGATGCCCTCGTGAAAGCAGCAAACGCCTTCGGCATGGATGCGCTCGCTATTACCGACTACAATACAATGTACTCGGCAATAGATTTTTATAAAGAGTGCGCGAAAAAGGGAATGAAGGCAATACTTGGCTCAGAATTCACTCATGAAATTGACGGACGAGAGTTTAAGCTCGTACTCCTCGCACGCACTGATGAAGGTTACAAAAACTTAATGAGAATTTCTTCCGAAGTTATGATGGGTGACCCGCACCACCCCCTCCTTAAGCGTGAATGGCTTAAGAAATATGGTGAAGGTCTCATTTGCCTTTCGGGCGGTCCTTGGGGAGATATTTCACTCTTGCTTATCTCCCATGAAGAGAAAGCAAGGGAGCTTGCCACGGAATACGAAAGTTATTTTGGCAAAGGGAATTTTTATCTTGAAGTAACGCCTCACATCTACATGGAGCGTGGCGCCGAAATGCGGAAAAAGACAATAGAGTTTGGGAAAAAAGAGGGCATTCCACTTGTGGCTACGGTAAACAGTCATTATTTAAAAGAAGCAGATAAAAATGCTCATAAATATCTTTGTCTCATAGAAGGAAGCGAGCGTGGCGCGGAAGAATATACTGAAGTATTTTCTAAAGGCAATTTCTCATTTATTTCTAGAGAGGAAGCGGAAAAGATTTTTAGTGATGTGCCAGACGCGATTTTAAATACTGAAAAAATAAAGAATGACTGTAATGCAAAAATAGAACTAGGTAAATGGGTATTTCCAAATATTGAATTCGAAGTTTCTTATGACGAAGATCTCCGTAAACTTGCTTACGAGGGCTTAGCGGTTCGTAACTTAGAACTCACGGATGCAGTTAAGACGAGACTTGACTATGAACTCAAAGTTATTAAAGATAAAGGATATTCCCCTTACTTTCTCGTAGTATACGACTTGCTTCGCTTCGCTCGCGAAAATGGCATACTAACCAATATCAGAGGATCGGTTGCTGGTTCTGTTGTAACGTATTTACTTCGCATCACCAAGTGTGACCCTTTCCAGTACAAACTTCCCTTTGAAAGATTTTTAAATCCAGAGCGTCCATCGGCACCAGATATTGATATGGACTTCTCTGATTCAAGGCGTGACGAAGTCTTAGACTATGCAAGAAAAAAATATGGGCTAGATAATGTAGCCCAAATCGGAACTTTCGGTACCATGATGGCGCGCGGTGCAGTGCGTGACGTAGCCCGCGCTATGAAATTCCCTTATCTCGTTGGTGATCGCATCAGTAAACTCATTCCCCCTCCCCGCCAAGGCTTCCCTGTCTTCATTGAGAGTGCTATTAAAGAAGTAGAAGAACTTAAAGAATTGTATGAGACAGACAGAGACGTGCAAATGATACTCGACATGGCTCGTCAAATTGAAGGATGCGCTCGGCATATATCGGTACATGCAGCTGGAACGGTTATCTCTCCTCTTCCTCTTACTGAATTTACTCCCATACAAAAAGATCCTAAAGGCGGAAAAATTATCACGCAATATGATATGTACACTATCGAAGACGCAGGTCTCCTTAAATTCGACTTTCTTGGTATTCGTAATTTAACGATACTTGCGGATGCTATCAAGCTCGTCAAGGATACGTATGGCGACATAGTCGACATAGAAACAATACCACTTGATGATAAAAAAACTTTTGAAATGCTTGCAGCGGGCGCAACAATCGGACTCTTTCAACTGAATGGCTCAGGCATGACACGCTTTCTCAAGGAGCTGAAACCGACTACCATTTTTGATATCAACGCTATGGTAGCACTCTACCGGCCCGGGCCGCTAGAAATGATTCCGGAATATATTAAGCGTAAACATGATGCAAGTCAGGTTGCTTTCCTTGACCCTAGACTTGAGCAGATACTTGATCAATCCTTTGGCGTCATCGTCTATCAAGACGATGTGATGCTCATCGCTATACATCTTGCTGGCTACTCTTGGCTTGACGCAGATAAGCTTCGGAAAGCGATGGGTAAAAAAATCCCCGCAGAAATGGAAGCGCAAAAGGAAAAACTTTTTAAAGGGTTCAAAGCACATGGTCTAACAGACAAAAAGATATCACTACTCTGGGAGCAAATTGAGCCATTTGCGGCATATGGTTTCAATAAGGCTCACGCTGCGAGCTATGGACGTGTCGCCTATCAAACTGCGTATATGAAAGCGAATTTCCCTTTTGCCTATATGACCTCGGTCATGACCAATGAAAGTGGTGATGTAGAAAAGATCGCAGAAATCGTTGCAGAATGTAAACGCATGGGTATAGAAGTGCTACCACCGGATGTGAATACGTCTCAGGGTGGATTTAGTATTGTGAAAGAAAATGCAAATGGAAGTAACAGTGAGAGAATACGCTTTGGACTGTATACTATCAAAAATCTTGGAGAAGAAATTTCTAATGCTATTATCGCGGAGAGAGAAAAGAATGGTGAGTACCGAGGCTTAGAAGATTTTATAGAGCGTGTTCACCATAGACTACTCAATAAAAAGTCTCTCGAGGCGCTCGCTCTCACTGGTGCAACTGACTCACTATGCAAGCGTTCTCTCATACTCGAAAATATGGAAGCGCTTCTCGAGCATCACAAAGCGCTCATGAAAGAAAAGGAAACAGGTCAAGATTCTCTCTTTGCCGGTATGAGTAGTACGCCGCCACTAAAACTCCGTGAAGGCAAAGAACATACTCATCTTGAAAAACTTGCCTTCGAAAAAGAGCTTCTAGGGCTTTATGTCTCCGGCTCTCCTCTTGATCCATGGAAGAAAATTATTGAAGAAAGAAAATGTGATATCGGAAAAGTTCTGAATGAATTTGGCGATGGCAAATCTATTGCAATTGGAGTGATCGTCGAAAATGTACGAATTACCAAAACAAAAAAGGGAGACCTAATGGCGATTCTTAGCCTCTCAGACTTTTCTGGCTCTATAGAAGTTGCGGTCTTCCCAGAGAGCTACAAAAAATACAAAGCGCTGTGCGTCCCTAACATGACTCTCCTCGTCAAAGGCAAAGTCGCATCCCGAAATGGCGACAAGACCATGATTGTAGATGAACTAAAGAAGCTTGGGGAGTAGCTAGTTATTCGTTTTAATACAAAACCTAAATACAAAGAAGAAAAAGGCGCCATGAACGCCTTTTTCTTCTTTTGATTAATGAATTACTAATTACGATTTACGAATAACTAGCCCCTAATACATATCATTCATCCCGCCGCCACCCATATCTTTCTTTGGCTCTGGAATATTCGCTATTGCGACATCAGTAGTTAAAAGTATGCCAACGGCTGAAACAGCATGCATAAGCGCGGAGCGAGTCACTTTGACTGGATCAATAATGCCGCTTGCTATCATGTCCGCTACATGCGAGTCGGTTGCAGCATCGTACCCAGCGTTTCCCTTCCCTCCTTTTACTTCGTGAATAACGAGCATCGAGTCTTTTCTGCCAGCATTTTCCGCAATAAGGCGTAGTGGTGCAGCGCAGGCGTCTAAAACGATAGAAACTCCGATAGCAAATTCATCTTTCCAACCCTTGTGCATATTTTTAACTCCTTTTGCTCTCACTATTTCCGCAGCACGTACGAGAGCAACACCTCCACCAGGAATGATGCCTTCAGAAATAGCAGCTTTCGTAGCATTGACCGCATCTTCTATTTTGAGCTTCAAATATTTCATCTCACTCTCTGTTACTGCTCCAACACGGAGCACAGCAACACCACCGGTGAGCTTTGCCGCCCTTGCTTCAATGTTTCCTTTCTCGTACTTATTAACCATATCTTTAGACATAGTACGCAAATAGGTTGCTCTTGCTTCTATATCACCCTTTTTTCCTTTACCACCTACAATAGTGGTGGCATCTTTCTTTGCGATAATTCTTGATGCTTTACCTAATTGCGAAAGAGTTGCATCTTCAAGCTTTAATCCGGCTACATCTGTTATGAGAGTTCCTCCTGTAACGACTGCAATATCCTCAAGCATTTCTTTTTTATTGTCGCCATAGCCAGGAGCCTTAATGCCAAGCACAGAAAATGTACCACGAAGTTTATTGAGTACAAATGTTGTGAGCGCTTCTCCATCAATGTCTTCTGCGATGATAACGAGCTCTTTTTTCCCACCTTGAGCGAGTTTCTCAATAAGAGGAAGTACCTCTTGTATAGAAGAAATTTTCTTATCAGTAATAAGTATCTGCGCGTCGATGGCTTCTGCCTCCATTCTTTCTTTATTCGTAACCATATACGGAGACACGTAGCCTTTGTCGAAGCTCATACCGAGTGCGAGCTCACTTTCAAGTCCTGTGCCTTGCGACTCTTCGACAGTCACAACACCATCTTTTCCTACCTTTTCTATTGTCTCAGCGATAATTTTACCAAGCTCTTCACTCTCGGCAGAGATAGTTGCAACTTGTATAATTTTTTCTTTATCCTTTATCTGTATAGCCATTTTCTTTAGCTCTTCTATCACTGCATCGCTTGCCTTTTCCATACCCATTTTGATGCCCATAGCGTTCACACCAAGGTCCACATGCTGGAAACCTGCTTCAACGAGCGCCGAAGTGAGTACTGCCGATGTAGTCGTACCGTCACCTGCTAAATCATTAGTCTTTTGCGCGACTTCTTTAATGACGTCTGCACCAATATTTTCTATTGGGTCTACTAGCGTAATTTCTTTTGCAATAGAGACTCCATCATTTGTGATTGTTGGGCCACCATATGACTTTTCGATAGCGACATTCCTACCGCGTGGGCCGATAGTCACTGAGACCGCATCAGCTACCGCCTTCACTCCTTTTCTGATTTTGTCATGGGCCTCTTTCCCAAAAATAATCATTTTTGCCATACTTGTTCTTTTCAAATTAACTTAATAATGGTCATCGTTTATGTTTTCAGAATTTAATGAAGTTCAAAGCGTAACAATAATTTTACTGAAGCGTACTAAAGTGTACGGTGAAGAAAAATTTGAAGTTGCAACAAATAAATTCATGAATTTTAGAAATCGTAACTACTCCTCGATAACCGCGAGTAGCTGATCCTCGCGAAGTAAGTAGTATTCAACGCCGTCAATTTTAACCTCCTCAGAACCATATTTACTGAAAATAACTGTGTCCCCTTTTTTTACTGTCATAGGAATCACACTTCCTAATTCACTGACACGGCCTGTGCCAACTGCCGCAACAATCCCCTTCTGTCCTTTGTCCATTCTTTCTGTTTCAGGAAGAAGTATTCCGCTTGCTGTTTCCTTTTCTTTTTTTGCTAAAGTTATCAGCACTCTGTCAAAAAGTGGTTTAATGTGCATTCTTGTCATATTTTTTTACAATTTAATAAATCAATCTTTCTGTTTTATTATCATTACTATACCATTTCTGTACACTCTATTTTTATCATGTTTTAAATGCTTTGAAAAGACTTGACATAGTATGGAGATTTTACTTAAAGCTAAAATAGCTCGCGCCTGCTAATCGTCTAAACTATACTCTGTCAAATCCTCTAAAAACTCTTTTACCTTTATTGCATATACCTCCCTTACCGAAAAGTTTTTGAAATACAATATGGAATTGGCAAACGAGGGAACAAATGAAGAAAAACTTCATTTGTTCAAAAAAGTCGGTTCGAACTTTCAAATTAAGGATCGAACCGTACTTTTTGAGCCACGCGGAGCGTGGAAAATCCTTTCTGATTCAGAGTTTTTTGGGGGGAATGCATTAGTGTCGCGCCTTCGGCGCGACCCCATTTCGGGTTCAAATGCGGATTCCCAATTTTGGCGGAGAGTGTGGGATTTGAACCCACGGAGGACTTACGTCCTCGCCTCGTTAGCAGTGAGGTGCCTTAGACCACTCAGCCAACTCTCCAATTCTTTTCTTTTTGAAACATTCCCTCAAAAAGTATTATTATACTAGCATAAAAAGGATTCACTTTCTAGAAAACATTTTCATGATATATTTTCCCTATGCTGTGTAGAAAAGAGTATACAAAGACACATTTTGGTTTATACTGCTTACATGAATACTCAATCTGCACCCAAAGTACACAAAAGCATTTTCTTTTCATCTATACTTATATTCGCTTTCCTTTCACAAGCGCACGCTGCTATCGAATATAGCGGAACAAGCTTTAATTTAGTCGGACCAGACGGAAAAGTTACAGCTCAGCTTTCTTCCTCAGCAGAAGGAACTCCCTCTCTCTTCTTTTTCGATGAAAATAATGTTGTGAGACTCAATCTCGGCATTTATCCTGGAGGAAATCCTGGAATTGTTCTTATGGATAAAAATGGAAAATCAGCAGCAGTTGTTACTCTGATGGATGATGGAGTAACGCCGTCTATCAGCCTCAGAAAAGATGGTGAAGAGAGAAAAGTTTTAGGAATAGAAATGAATGATTCTGCCGAAAGCAAGCTTGGTGAGAGAACCGCTCCCGCAGAAGTAATAACCACAAAATTAGAAACAGACGCGGAAAGACGAAAAGAATATTTACTATACGCACTTGCCTTCTTCTTTGGTGTCATCGGAGCGTATGTGGGAGGTAGACTTGCAGTTAGAAAAGATGATAGAGTGGCAAAAGCAATAGCACTCGCTAGTCTGCAAAGAAAAGATAATGAGCCTTCCTAAAAATTTTCTAAAGCATTGTACTCGGCATTACCAGAGCATATTAATAAATAATTATTTTCTATAAAGGGATTTATTGAATTCATAACAACTCAAGGTGTGGTAGGTTTGGCTGTCGGTTTTATTTTAGGTGGCGCAGTGTCTGACTTAGTAAAGTCTCTTATTGACAATATTATTAACCCGCTTTTAGGTATTCTCCTTAATCAGGCAAAAGGTCTAACTGAGGCATCTTTCATGCTTGGAGGTGCTACGATAAAGTATGGGGCTATGTTAAACACGCTTATCAATTTCTTTGTTATTGCTGCTGTGGTTTATTTTAGTGTGAAGAAATTAGGACTTGACAAACTGTACAAAAAAGATAAGTAACATATCATAACACAAAAAGATTCCTTACGGAATCTTTTTGTGTTAAAAACTATTTTTCTTTAATTTTCAATGAGAAATGTAATTTGTCACTTTTCCTCTACCTGTACTTGCTTCCGTTTCGAGAACTAAGGCTCCACTTTCCTTTTTCTCTATTGTAGTATTTGTGTAGTACTTGCCACAATACTATTTGATGTTTCCAAACTTACTTTCATACTGCCGAGAAGATTAGCCACTTCGTCATGATCTTTCTTGTAACTTTCTACAAAAGCCAGGAGCTTTCCATCAAGCATTTCAGTTACATGCCACTCCATAGTCACTGACTCTCCCTTTTGCCATGAAAAGTCACCAAAAAGTACTTTACTTGAAAGCGAGAACTCTTTTACTTGTGGCGCTACAACTTTGTTTAAATAAGCAGCTGGGGTAGTTGTACTAAATGTCTGATCCCTAAAATAAACTTTCGCAAAAGGCTTATCATCAAGTGTCGCCACTATAAATGCACCCCCTTCTTCAGCAACTGTCTTTGCATTCGCCGGAAGCAAGAATGAATAGTTAAGAGACTGATCAGCCTTTACCCCTGTCTTAAATGATCCTACAAAAGTATTTGGCGAAACTTCTTTTTCTATAACAACGGGAATACTTTCATTATTTTTTTCTACATCTGACACTTTACTATTACTTTCAGAAGTAAAGATAAAAATTACAATAATTAGCACAAAAACAATAACTCCAATAAGTGCACCATTTTCCTTTATTTTTTCCATCATATGGCACAAGTATATTCTTCCAAAGACTTTCTGCAACTAGACAAAAGCAAAAATCGTGTCTTCACAGAAAAGCAAATGAACTACCTCGCGGCAAGCTGACGAGGTATCAAGGTTAGTACATAAACTTTCCGCAGCAAGCTGGCGTGGAATATGACCCTAAAAGAGATTAAAAAATCAGTATTTTTTCTACATTTTTCTTGCACTCTTTATTTCACTCATTTCATTTGGTTAAGCACAACTCTATTACAGTCTACTTTTTATTACCATTCTTTAATCTCTTTCTTAATCCTCTTCTTTAATCTCGTCACTTTTATCTTCCATTTTTTCTTTCAAAAACTTTATCTCATCGCGCAGTATCGCTGCCGTTTCAAAATCGAGCATCTTCACAGCTTCTTTCATTTGCTTTTCCTTCAGTTTAATAAGCTTATTCGGATTCTTTGCAAATAACTTTTTGTCTATATCAAGTTCAGCGTTCACTGCCTTTTCATGGTTACTCTGTAACTCTTCTGTAATATCTTTGATATTTTTTACTATAGTTGTAGGAGTGATACCATGCTCTTTGTTATACGCTTCTTGTACCCCACGTCTTCTATTTGTCTCCTTTATCGCGCGGTCAAGTGACCCAGTCATAACATCTGCGTAGAGAATAACTCTACCGAGTGAATTACGCGCAGCTCT
Source organism: bacterium (assembly GCA_043751115.1). Lineage (GTDB taxonomy): Bacteria > Patescibacteriota > Minisyncoccia > Phycocordibacterales > UBA5272 > UBA11704. The sequence continues at coordinate 14,610 of JAYVAE010000045.1, forward strand.
GCCAATTGTTTGTATGAGAGATGTTTCTGAACGAAGAAATCCTTCCTTATCAGCATCGAGTATGCCGATGAGGGTTACTTCTGGCAAATCGAGTCCTTCCCGAAGAAGGTTCACACCCACGAGACAATCGAATTCCCCCTTACGAAACTTTGTGAGTATTTGTATTCTGTCCATTGTCTTTATATCGGAATGAAGATACTCTGCTTTAATACCTTTTTCTTTTAAATAAACTGAAAGGTCCTCTGCCATTTTTTTAGTAAGTGTTGTCGCGAGAATTCGCCCACCCTTTTTAATATCTACTATTGCCTCTTCAATGAAGTCATAAACTTGACCTTTGTAGTCCCCCGCCTCACCAACTTTTCTGACAAATAAAACTGGATCAAGGAGTCCAGTCGGACGAATGATCTGCTCTACGATCTGAGAGCTCTCCTCTTTCTCATAGGTGCCAGGAGTAGCTGAGACATAGATAACCTGAGCGATCCTCTCTTCAAACTCTTCATAGCGAAGGGGTCTATTATCTTTTGCACTTGGTAATCTAAAACCATACTCAACCAGTGTACTCTTCCTCGACTGATCGCCAGCATACATAGCATGAAGCTGAGGAAGTGTCACATGAGACTCGTCTATGACAGTAAGAAAATCAGGTGAGCCATCTTCTTTATGCGGAAAATATTCAAGGAGGGTGTCCGGCGCCACTCCGGGAGCTTTGCCAGAAAGATGTCTTGAATAATTTTCTATGCCTTGACAGAAGCCGATTTCTTTTATCATTGCAAGGTCATATCTTGTACGACGCTTCAGCCTTTCTATTTCAAGAATTTTATTATCAGCTTCGAGCTCTTTAAGGCGAATTGCAAGTTCAGCTTCAATAGTCTTCACAGCTCTTTCGCGTGTCGACACGTCAGAAATAAAATGTTTCGCCGGGAAAATATAATAACTATCAACCTTTTTAATAAGTCTCATTGATACTGGATCAGTCACAAAGAGTGTGGCGATCTTACCTTCAGTAATTTCTATTTGCAGCATGATGGTTTCCGATATTGGCATCACATCAATACGATTACCAATAGTACGAAACGTCCCTGGTGAGAGATCCGCTGTTGTACGCTCATATTGCACAGCAATAAATTTCTGCATGATCTCCACTTTAGAAAAAGTATCCCCGACGGTGAGCTTAATATTTTCTCTCTCATAATCTTTCGGGGAGCCGAGTCCATAAATGCAGGATACCGAAGCGACAATAATAGTATCTTGCCTCGTGAGTAACGCTTGGGTAGAAGCGTGGCGAAGTCTGTCAATTTCTTCATTTATCTGTGCATCTTTTTCTATATACGTGTCAGTCACCGGCATATATGCCTCCGGCTGATAATAATCATAATAGGAGACAAAGTAATGCACCGCAGCATCAGGAAAAAATGATCTGAACTCTTGGGCGAGCTGAGCGGCAAGTGTCTTATTATGAGCAATAACCAGTGTTGGCTTCTGTACTTCATTGATGACATTTGCAATAGTAAAAGTCTTGCCAGTTCCCGTAGCACCGAGGAGCGTCTGCTTTTTTAAGTCTTGAGAGAGTCCAGAAAGAAGCCCTGCTATGGCTTTCGGCTGATCTCCTGCTGGAATAAATCCCTTTAAAATAAATTTTCCTTCTTTCATTGCTTTTCTTCTTTCTTTTCTTCTTTTCTGCTTGACATAAATGAAGCTTAATTATAGCATAAAAATAAATACTCGACGTTCGAGGGGGAAAAGAGAGACTTTGAGTCCCGCAAAAAAAAAGATACATAAAAAAGTTTTGTACAGCCTTTGTTCTATTGAGTTTCGACTTCTCTACCATTCTCGCTCGAGTCTACACAAATAGGTTGTTTTTTTAAGGAATGATCACCCCCATTCTCACAACCACTTTCTTTCTGGAACCCCTCTTCGAGATAGCCACATTCGTAGTCTTTTTACGATGGGTTGTAAGGAGAGGATGTATGAAGGTTGACGAAAGGTAAGTCCAAAATGAGATGTCAAATTCTCATTCGCACGGCCGCCCACGAGGGCGGCAGCGCCCTTATCGTGTGAGCACTCCTCACACTCACTATTTCTTGGGGATGGTTACTTTATGAGCTGATAGCATTCCCCATTGCGGAGCAATTCCCAAGAGTAGCTCAAGCACTTACTCTCTGCTTAGCACTATTTACTATTTGCTTAATCTGTCTCTCGGTAAGAAGCTTGCTCCGAGATAACGCTCCCCCTGGGAAATCACTACTACGGGTATGGTTAGAAAGGAAGAGAAGACGACTATGGCGACTAGCGAATATGCCTATCAGTTCATTGCTGAAGACGCCATTCGGAATGACTGCACTGTCGGAACTACTCATCCTTGCCCTCTTCCTCTAGGAAATGGCTCCTGCTTGCAGAGATTCATTTTCATTTTATATGCTCAAAAATATTGAACTACGCGCGAACTGCCCAGGTACTAGAAAGGGCGGTTTGCTCGCGCAAACCGCCCCACTTTTTCATTCTGGTGATCAGTCTCGTACCCCTGTTCTAAAAGTAATGCGAGATCGCTCCACGAATGATTGGATTGTAGCTCCCTACGAAGCAACCCACTACGGTAACGATGAGAAACCACTTTCCCGTCACTCGCGCAAGCTTGTGATGTTCTGGAGCATTCTTTCGTCCATCGTTATGCCACGTAGTCAAGTAAAAGTAACCGAAGACAAACACGAAGAACATGTGTACCAAGTAAAGTAGGAATGGGCTAAATCTACCACCCGAAGCCGCAATGAGTCGAGTGACCGCATACAAAGCCACAAGAAGTGACAACGGGAAGAAAAAACTTGTCACCACCTTGTGAGCGAAAAGATTTTCCTCGCGGACACCTTCATCGCCATCACTCTTCTTTCTCAGCACGTGTCCGGTAAGGGCAATGTAGTAAACTGCCAGCACAACGATCAAAAGTGAAATGACGAGAAACCAAAACGCCTGCAATTCTTGAATCTTCATATCCGTGTACCTCAAGTATGGTTACAACAAAGAAAAAGTAAAACCGGTTCAAAATAAGGCTATCATAGTTAAGTTTTTTGTACAAATATGTCTAAAGTGTCGATCTTTTATAAAGCATTACACCAGAAGAAAATGATACTAGCCACGAAACAAGAATTATCAAATAAGGTATGAGAGTTACATTTCCATCAAGGAAGGCAAAGGCTGCCGCGATCGCGAGCACTGACACAGCGCTATGAAAGAAAATAATACCCCCCACGCGAGCCACACCGCCATCATTTCTTTTGCCACCTTTGCTTTTCCCTTGTGCCTTCCCTCTCTCCCACTTACGAAACAAGAGATGCAAAGCAATTGCAAGCATCTCGTAGACTAAGACCCAAAAGAGTATAGAGTTTGGGAAATATATTTCTAGGAATAAAAATGAGTAGCCAAGAACAACTATAGTCGTCACCACTGCCTGCGATATACTAACAGCGAGTCCAACATTCTCACTTATCTTCTCGCCACTTTCCTCCAACTTCTCTCTAGCCATAATAACTTTTCAAAAAACTTTCTTTGAATTCCATAAATCTATCTTCAAGAAGAGCTACCCGTATATCTTTCACAAGCTGTGTAATAAAAAAGAGATTGTGTATCGAGGCGAGACTTGCAGCAAAAATTTCGTCCGTTTTAAATAAATGATGCAAATAGCTTTTGGTAAAAGCATGAGAGTACGACCTGGTGTCTCCTGTGATCGGACTTATATCATTCTTATACTTTGCATTATGAATGTTAATGCGTCCATTTTTAGTATAGAGCGCGCCATTTCTTGCAACACGGGTTGGAGAAACACAGTCAAAAGTATCGATACCATTCTCTATTCCCAAAAATAAGTCTATCGGCTCTCCTATGCCAAGGAGATGCCGTGGCTTTCCTTCTGGAAGCTCCTCACAAACCCACCTCACCGCTGTACCAATATCTTCTTTCGTAAACGACCCTCCAATGCCGTAGCCGTCGAAGTCCATAGCCCCGAGCGCTCTTCCGCTCTCTCTTCGCAAATCTTCATAAGCACCACCCTGCACAACACCGAAAAGCGCTTGCATCTCCCCTGTCGCTTCCGATACACCAAGTCTTTTATGCTCGTCCAAACTTCGCTTTGCCCACGCATGAGTACGGGCGAGTGCCTTTTTTTGATATGAGATAGGCGCGAGCGGTGACGTGCACTCATCAAAAGCAAAAAATATATCGGCTCCTAAATTATGCTGTATTTGCATACTACGTTCTGGAGTAAAGCGATGTTCACTTCCATCTATCACCGAACGAAATGTCACCCCTTCATCATCTATTTTGGCAAGCTTTTCATGAGTTTTATCTTCTTCTTTTTCTTCTCTTTTTCTTTCGCTACGCTTCGCCTCGCTTTCACTTATGAGAGCACTCGTCGCAATTTTCCCAACACCATGACCGAGAGCTTGTCCGAGAGAAAAAACTTGAAAACCTCCAGAGTCTGTAAAACTCGGCATAACTTTCCCATCTTTGTCTTTCCATTTCATCATAGTTGGGAAACCTCCATGTCTTTTTACGATATCATCTCCTGGCGCAAGATAGAGATGATACGTATTTGCGAGTACTGCCTGCGCCCCTACATCGTCTCTTACTATTTCTGGGGAAAGAGATTTTACTGTTGCCTTCGTGCCGACAGTAATAAAAGCTGGTGTCTCTATATCACCATGAGGTGTGTGTATTACCCCGACCCTCGCGAGCTTCGCCTCACTACTTCTTTTTTGTATTTCAAATAAAGAATTCATGCGCGCATTCTAACATAGTATGCCTAATTTTTGTTGCAAACTAAATTTACAAAGGGCAGGAAGAATGTAAAAGCACTATATTCCCATTAACAAATTTCTATTTTTTAGTTTCGTCATTATTGCTAATAAATCTACTGATGAGCAAACCAAAGAGGTATAAAAAGGTCGTATTCAATATTATGAAGAAAAACAAACCGAGTAAGTTATTGAGAAAAGAATAGTTACGGCTATTAAAGATAAGGGTCCACGGTAAAGCTAGACAGAGAACAACAAATCCGCAAAACATCTCACTACGGCAGGTAAGTGCGTATATGACTACGCCACCAGCAATAGAAAGATAAAAGAGGCTAAGAATTAAGCCTATTTTAGATATATACTGTAAGCTTAGCATATAAACAGAGAAAGAAATCACCCCGATACTATAGTATCGGGGTGATTTCTTTAATCGAGACTGAGATGTTTAAATTCTTAATCAAGTCTTTTCTCGACACTATCCATGATGGCGAGAACTTGAGCCTTGTAACCAGGTTCTACAGCATCATTATAATGATAAAGTTTTTCTTCTGTGGTTTTACCAGCGTAATAGTGAGCGGTTGATTTTGCTCCGCCTCCTAAATGTCTACCAACAGTTTCGATAGCTTCGTCATAAGATTTGAAACCGCTTAGTCTGCATGACCCCCAACCAAATGGGTTATTCTTGCAAGCAAACTTTCCTCCGGTGCTTTCGCGCATAGCAATAGCCGGAAGAAGTCTCCAGTCGAGACCATATTTTTCAGCCACAAGAACGAATTGAAGTCCTTTCCCTTCGAGAGGTGCCTCATGATCCTTGAAATACTTATTAATTGCCTCGGAACGCTCTTTACGAACTTCCTGCTTAGACTTTTCAATTACGATAGTCGAAGGGGAAGAAGACCCAAGAGAAACATCTTTGACAGCAAGTGAAGCTCCGGGCATAACCATCATTGGTACAAATGCCATTACCTGACCTGCTTTGTATAATTTTTCTATCATAGTATGAGGGTTACGCTCCCACAACGTGTCATACCTGGAATTTGTCAGTAAGCAAATTTAAAATACCTATCACGGTATTTGACAAAATGCTAACTTATTTGTGTAATGCTATTGTAGCATAGCGGAACATCTTTGTCAAGTATTACACGACAAAATTAGCCATTATGTCAAGCTAAAGGACTAGTAAAGCCTTGCCATATATAGCTTTCTTGCAAAAGCGTCAAAAGTATGCTACTCTACCATAACTTGTCAAGTAGCCCTCAAAAAGCGAAAAATAAGGAAACTAAGGAAACTAAGCCTTGCGTCTTGTACGGCTAAACCGTCTGCTCTACCCCCTGCAGACGGTCGCCCGAATATGCAAAGCACATTTTAGGGCCCTATCGTCTATCGGTTAGGACACATCCTTCTCAAGGATGGAAGCAGAGTTCGACTCTCTGTAGGGTCACCATTTAGAGAGCTAGTTCGAGCACTCGAGAAGGGTCGAATTAGTAAACAAAAGCAAGTCATAACCTGACTTGCTTTTGTTGTAATTTAATACAACTTTCGTGGTATAATCTTTCTATGAAAGACGATGCTAAAAAGCTAGGAGCAAATCTAAAAAGAATCAGAAATCAAAAGCATATTACCCAGACAGAACTCGCTAAAACACTTGGTATAGATAAATCTTTTCTAAGTAATATTGAGAATGGAAAGACTAACCCTACCCTTTCAACAATTACAAATTTGGCACAAGCATTAAGTGTTTCGACTAATATGCTTTTGAAATAATTTATGATAAGTAAATCTTCAAATTCAAACCTACATAGAGCCGCCAAAGTAAAGAATGATGAGTTTTATACTCAACTCGCCGATATTGAAAGAGAGCTTAAGTATTACAAGTCTCAATTCAAGGACAAGGTTGTTTACTGCAATTGTGATGATCCTTTTGAAAGTAACTTCTTTAAATATTTTGCTGGCAATTTCAACGCGCTTGGATTAAAAAGACTTATTGCTACAAGTTACAAACCATCACCGATTGCAAATACTCAATTAGGATTATTTGGAGATGATAAAACTTTGGAGCCAGTAAAGGGGCGCCCTAAAACAAATGCCAATAAATTAATTATTAATGAAGTCAATGATCTTGATGGCGATGGTGCATTTGATTTGCGCGATATCGCAGAACAACTCAAAGCGAATAAAAATAATGAATGGTCGCCAATGGAGGGTGAAGGAGATTTTAGAAGTCCAGAAAGTATTGAACTATTAAAGCAGGCAGATATTGTTGTAACGAACCCACCATTTTCACTTTTTCGTGAGTATGTAGAGCAGTTGATTAAATACCAAAAGAGATTTTTGATTATTGGGAACGACAATGCAAGAAAATATCAGGATATTTTTAAATTAATTCAAGAAAATAAACTTTGGCCAGGTTACGGCAGAGCAAAGGAATTCATACAGCCGAATGGAACGATCAAGAAATTTGGTAACATCGGGTGGTTTACAAATCTTGATGTAGCCAAGCGACATGAATTTCTAACGCTTTATAAAAAATACTCCAAAGAGGAATTTCTTACGTACGATAATTATGGTGCGATAGAAGTTTCAAAAGTTTCTGAAATCCCAATGGATTATAAGGGTATAATGGGTGTCCCGATAACCTTCCTCGATAAATATAATCCTAGTCAATTTGAAATTTTAGGAATGTCAGACAATAGAGACCCGAATTATGAGTATCGCACTAAATTGTATACTCAAGAAGATTCATCCCAATACAATGATTTAAATAGAGGTACTGTGATAAAAATCAAAGGAGAACTCAAGTCTACATATACACGTTTATTAATCAAAGCCAAAAAATAATATGGAAATAAATCTACACAAAATAAAAATATCAGAAGTTGTAAAAGATTATAAGGATAGTCATGAGGAAGGAGTGTCTGCTTTTGGTGGTAAATTGGATATTCGACCTAAGTATCAACGAGAATTCGTATACAGCGGGAAGCAACGAGACGAAGTAATTAGAACCGTTAAAAATGGTTTTCCTTTGAATGTGATGTACTGGGTAAAAAAGGATGATGGAAATTTTGAAGTACTCGATGGGCAACAACGAACAATTAGTATTGCTCAATTCGTTAATGGAGATTTTTCTATTGAATTTAACGGTAGAATTGCGATGTTCCATAACCTTACAAAAGAAGAGCAAGAAGAAATTTTAAACTATGATCTGATGATTTATCATTGCGAAGGAAATGATAAAGAAAAACTTGATTGGTTTAAAATTATAAATATTGCTGGAGAGAAACTATTTCCTCAAGAACTTAGAAATGCTGTTTATACAGGTCCATGGCTTTCAGATGCTAAACTAAAGTTTAGTAAATCAAATTGCGCGGCGTATCTGCTTGCGAATGATGGAGGTCAATTAATTACAGGATCACCTATTAGACAAGAGTATTTAGAAACTGCTTTATCTTGGATAAGTAACGAACAAATAGAAGAATACATGGCAAAGCATCAGCATGACGCTAAGGCAGATGAATTGTGGCAGTATTTTCAAAATGTAATTCATTGGGTACGAAAAACTTTTCCAAATTATAGGAAAGAAATGTCTGGAGTAAATTGGGGTGAACTCTATAATGAGTTTAAGAACAAAGAAATTGATTCTGAAAAATTAGAAACAGAGATAAAAGAATTAATGCAAGATGAAGATGTAACCAAGAAATCTGGTATCTATTCTTATGTGTTAACCCGCAAAGAACGATACTTATCTATTCGAGCATTCACACCAAATATGAAGCGTGAAGCATACGAAAATCAAAATGGTATTTGTCCTGCGTGTAAAAAAGAGTTCTTGATTGGAGACATGGAAGCAGATCATATTAATCCGTGGCATGACGGGGGAAGAACAATTACTGAAAACTGTCAGATATTATGTAAGGAGGATAATAGAATCAAATCAGGAAAGTAAATTTTTATGTATTTAAAGAATATTATAATTAAAAATATCGGACCTGTTGAAGAACTTACTGTTGAGTTACCTTTCAAAGAAAATAATGACCCTAAACCAATTATCTTTGTTGGTGAAAATGGGTCTGGGAAAACTATCTTACAATCTCAAATAATTGATGGTTTTTATGAAATCGGAAGTTCATTGTTTAATGATATTGGAATCCAAGCTGGATTAAATAGAAGTTATTATAAAATTTCAGGAAGTTTAAATTTACAAACTGGCAAGAGTAGTGGTTTTTCACTTTTAAAGTTTATTTATAATAATACTGAAATTTTGGAATATTTCGATAAAGTTGGAGATGTAAAAAAAGAAGACTTTACTAGTTATATTGAAGATTTTTCTCTTTCTCCAAATGGCAAAAATGATAACCAAAAACAAATAACAAATATAGACGAGGAGGTAAAAGAAAAATTACAAAATGAGTGGCTTAAAGGTGTTCACTTTTATCAACCAGCTTATAGGTACGAAGAGCCTTTTTGGAAAAATGAGCCTTTTATTGATCATGTGAGATTTGAAGATAAAAAAAGATTTTCAGGAAAATTAGACAAGGAGCTTGAAATAATTTCATCAACAAAAGACAGTAAATCATTTTTAATGGATTTAGTTTTAGATTTCACGAATAATCCTAAAAATATTATAGACCAGGTTACGTGGCAAAATATAAACAACATTTTAAGGAAGATTAAAAAGAGAAATGATATTAGATTTGGAATTGGACCAAGAGGAAGATACAGAGTATCAATCGGTGAGATAAACGATAAGAATGAGTGGGTCAAAGAATTATTACCAAGCATAGACAACCTATCTTTAGGTGAATCCATACTCTTAAATCTATTTATAAACATTATTCGTCATGGTGATAATCCACCAAAAACCACAGAACAAATTCAAGGAATAGTTGCAATAGATGAAATAGATGTTCATTTACACACAGATTTACAAAATTCAGTATTGCCAGAACTTATAAAACTATTTCCTAAGATCCAATTTATTATTACTACCCACTCGCCACTTTTTTTGTTGGGGATGAAAAAAACTTTTGGAGAAAACGGATTTGAAGTGAGAAATATGCCAAAAGGAGAAATAATCACAACGGAAAGATTTTCCGAATTTGAAAATGCTTATAAGGCTTTGAAGGAAACAGAGAAATTTGAAAACGAAATTAAAAAACAAATAACAGAATCAACAAAAACAATATTGTTTGTTGAGGGTGACTATGATACTAAATATATAAAAAAAGCAGGTGAATTACTAGGAAAATCAGAAGTTTTGGGGAAAATAGAAATTCGTGATGTGGTTGGATATGGAAATTTAGATAAAATTTGGGGAAATTTCAATAATAAAACAAAATTATCAGAAATAGTTCCTCAAAAAATAATCTTACTATATGATTGTGATACAAATAAACAGAATAGCGATACGGAAAAAGTCTTTAAAAGAGTTATTCCAACAGTAGAAGACAATATTTGGAAGGTACCCCAAATTTAAGACACCTTTTCTGTACTTTGTAGCATAGCAAGCACGCTACGATTTGCAAACTGTTGTGGGGACATTTTAAGAGC